>JAFUPS010000064.1 GCA_017481085.1 Clostridia bacterium
CTCAAACGAGCCGTCCTCCATGATCTTAACGTTGCGGATGTGCATGAAGGCGATGCGATCCATGGCCGCATACTTGCGGATCATGGCCGGAATATCGTTGCTGGCAGCGCAACCGAGACTGCCGGTGCACAGGCACAGGCTGTTGGCCGGACTGTCGACCAGGCTGAGGAACCGGTCGAGATTGGCCTCGCAGGTGATAATGCGCGGCAGACCGAAGATGGGGTAGGGCGGATCGTCCGGGTGGATCGCCATGCGCACACCGCATTCCTCGGCAACCGGAATAACTTTCTTGAGGAACCGCTCGAGGTTGCCCCACAGCCCTTCCTCGCCAAGCTCGCCGTATGCGCCGATGAGCTCGCGGACTTCCTCCTGCGTGTAGCTGGAATCCCAGCCCGGCAGATGAATGTCATCCTTCAGCGGATCAAGACCCTTCATCTGCTCCCAATACATGACCAGGCTGGTGGAGCCGTCGGGCGCTTTCTTATCAAGCTGGGTGCGCGTCCAGTCAAACACCGGCATGAAGTTGTAGGTCACGCACTTGACACCGTATTTCGCACATCGGCGGATATTTTCGCAATACACGTCCAGCAGATGCTCCACGTCACCGCGACCGAGCTTGATATCCTCGTGTACCGGGATAGACTCGACTACGTCAAACAGCAAGCCGTTGGCTTCGCACTGCGCTTTCATTTTCGCCAGACTTTCTTCCGGCCATACCTCGCCGGGTTTCACGTCGTACACAGCCGATACGATGGAGCGCATGCCCGGAATCTGCGAGATATACTCCAGCGAAATCGGATCGCTCTCGCCATACCAACGGAAGGAAAGTTTCATGTTCATGTCAAATATCCTCCAATCGGAAATAGTGTTTGGCATTATTGAAGCAAATATCCTGCACCATCGCCCCAAGCGCCGGAATATCGGCCGGGTACTCGCCGTTTTCCACCCAGCGACCGATCAGGTCGCACAGAATGCGGCGGAAATACTCGTGGCGTGTGTAGGAGAGGAAGCTGCGCGAATCGGTCAGCATGCCAATGAAGTTGCCCAGCAGACCAAGGTTTGCCAGGCTGGTCATCTGATCCTGCATGCCTACCTTGTTGTCGTTAAACCACCAACCGCTGCCGTGCTGGATCTTGCCGCGCACGCCCTCGCCCTGGAAACAGCCGATCAGTGTGCCGATAAATTCATTGTCGCCCGGATCGAGACTATACAACACCGTTTTGGGCAGGTTACCGGTCACGTTCATCGCATCCATCAGCTTGGAAAGCCCGGCCGCACCGTTGTACGGTCCGATGCAATCAAAGCCGGTATCCGGCCCGAGCTTTTCAAACATAGCGGAGTTGTTGTTGCGCAGGCAGTTGTAATGCAGCTGCATCACCCAGCCCATGCGCGTGTATTCCGCCGCACAGAACAGCAGCAACGCGGTCTTGAGCGCGTCCGCCTCGTTTTGCGAGACCGCTTCGCCCGCCAATCCGCGGCGAATGACGTCGTCCAGCTCCGCATCCGTCGCCGGAACGAACATGGTGTAATCCAGGCCGTGATCGCTGGCGCGGCAACCGTGCGCATCAAAGTGTTGCATCCGCTTGGCAAGCGCTGTCTTGAGTGTTGCCAGATCGACGATGTCCACACCGGAAACGTCGGCCAGCTTGGCGACGTATTCTTTCCAGCCGGCCTTGTCGATGTTCAGCGCCTTGTCCGGTCGGAAGGAGGGCACAACCACCGTTTTCATGGTCGGATCATCGGCCAGCCTTTTGTGCCATTCCAGCGAATCGATCGGGTCGTCCGTCGTGCCGACGAACGCCACGTTGCTCTGTGCGATCAGCCCACGCACGCCCATATTCGGCTGTTTCAGCTTTTCGGCCGTCAGTTCCCACACTTCCTGTGCGGTATCGCCGTTGAGAACGCCTTCGTAGCCAAAGTAGGTTTTGAGCTCCAGATGACACCAATGATACATCGGGTTACCGATCGCACGGGGGAGTGCTTCGGCAAACTTCTGGAACTTGTCACGGTCGGATACATTGCCGGTAATGTCGTTTTCCGCCACACCGTTGGAGCGCATCACACGCGACTTGTAGTGGTCGCCGCCCAGCCATACCTGCGAGATGTTTTCGAAGTGCTTGTCCTCGAAGATCTCCTGCGGACTGACGTGGCAGTGATAGTCCACGATGGGCATGCCGGCTGCATATTCGTGGAACAGCGTCTGTGCCGTGGGGGTAGACAACAGAAAGTCCTTGTCCATAAACGGTTTCACGTTATCCTCATCCTTTCGGAATAATGTACAATAGTAGTATATCACGGTTTTTTTACAATGATAATTGCATTTTTTGTTTGACACATTGCAAAAGTTGCTATAATATATAAAAGTAAAGGAGGCGAGCTGCATGCGCGAGCGTTCTCAGCGTTTTGATCCGGGTCATCAGACTATGCGCGGTACGGAATTTGAGATATTTCATTACCGCGAACCCAAGCCAAACGGGGTGGAGGTACATCACCACGATTTTTATGAGGTCTATTATCTGTTGGACGGCGAGGTTGCTTATTGGGTGGAGGGGCAGACCTATCACCTAAAACCGGGTGAACTACTGCTCATCGATCCGTTGGTGCTTCACCGCCCGGTAGTCGATCCGTCCACACCGCTGTATGAGCGTATCGTGCTGTGGATCAACAAAGCCTATCTGCAGAGCTTTGCAGAGACTGCCGATCTCACGGCGTGCTTTGGCGGCGAGCCTTGCCGGGTACTGCATCTGTCATCGGTGCAACGCACCGAGATGCACGCCCGATTGAGTGAACTGGTGCGCGAAAGCTACGGCACCGAATACGGCGGCAAGCTGTACGCCAACGGGTTGTTTTTGCAATTCATGGTCGAGCTCAACCGTCTGGCACGCGGTGCGGACGGCCGCTTGGAGGCACGTGAGGATTCCTCGCCGCTGGTGTCGCAGGTGTTGCGGCTAATTGACGAGCACTACAGCGAGGAACTGTCGCTCGAAAGCATCGCCGCTAATTTTTTTGTCAGCAAATACCATCTGTCGCACGAGTTCAGCCGTGCAGTCGGCACCAGCGTTTACCGCTATATCATGATAAAGCGCCTGTTGATGGCGCGTCAGCTACTGCTCGGCGGTATGTCGCCAAGCGAGGTATACGGCCGCTGTGGCTTTAAGGATTACACCAACTTCTACCGTGCTTTCAAGGCGGAATACGGTGTCAGCCCGCGCGAAATGGGTTAATTCTCCTTGCAGTTGTCGCGGTATTGCTTGGGGGAGCATCCGGCATAGCGCTTGAATACCTTGGAGAAATAATGCACGTCCAGAATGCCGCAATGCTGTGCGATGGTCTGTATTTGCAGTGTAGTGGTCTCCAGCAGTTGCTGTGCCAGCCGGACACGCTTTCTGTTGACGTGCTCGGTCAGCGTTTCGCCGGTTTCGTTTTTAAACAGCGCAGAAAGATAACTGGCGCTGATCCCCTGCATCGCCGCCAGCACGCTGAGCGACAGATCGGCCGACAGATCGGAATCTATGGTGATGATCGCCTTTTGCACGGGCGGGGAATAGCGTTTGAGTGCATGCTTGCGCACCAGCCGGCAATAGGTGCGGAACATTTCGACCATCAGCTCCTGCACTTGTTCGATGGAGGTCATCAGCTCGATCTTGCGCGCAAAGGCAGAGGAGGTGCTGTCCAGATACACCGGATGCACACCGCCTTGTTCGGCCGCCTTGCGTAGCAAGGTATTCATAATGATACTGTAGTTTTTGAGGTTTCGTACCGGATCGGCCAACCGCTTTTCAAAATGAATGGACGAAAGCCCGCCCATCAGAATTTCCACCTTTTGCGTTTGCCCTTGCGCCACCGCCTGCATCAGCTCGTTTTCATAGGCATAGCGTTCTTCCATGATCTGGATGTTCCATGCCGTTTTTTCGGCATCGTCACTATCGCTTTTAATATCGATCGGCAGGCTATCTTGCCCTTCGCTTTGGTCGATATCTTCCACGACGTAGCGACCGTTGCCGCCCCAAATACGCTCGGCAAAGGTATCCAGCAGCGCAAACAGATGGCTGGTTTCCGGCAACAGCGGCAGATTGCCGTAGTAGCTTTCCAGCTCCTTGAGCATCTTGGGTGTGACCCCCCATTTTTCCGCCAGCTCAAAGATCTCCCGTTGCTCTATCGGTTTGCCGACGTACGGCCCGATAAGTAACACCGTTTCCTGCGGCAGATCGGGCAGCAGCAGATATACGTACCGCCGCCCAAACCAATCGACCAGGCGATAGACCGTCTGCTTTTCCAACGCCGGTGCCACCTCAGAAAAGGTGAGATGGGCGGTTTCGGTATCGGATAAGAATTGCATCAGCCCCATATCGGCGCGCAGATCGAGCGGGACACGCGGATCGATCAGCAAGGTCTGTATCCGGCACTTGCGAAAAGTCTCCCGAAGCAGCCGAAGCTCCGCTTCATACATCATAGCGTTTCATCCTTCCGTTTTCGGATTAGTCATCATACACAAAAGAATTTCAAACTTAAATATATTATAGTATATATTTTTATGCTTTTCAACCCGTTTTTGCATTTTTAGAATAATATTTTACAAATTCACTAAAAAATTATCCTCACGCTAAAAAATTCTTTCCGCTACAATAGAATCATTCGGGGTATCCCGGAAATTCTATTCAGAGAGGAAGAGTATTTCTATGGAGAAGAAGCTCCGTCCCTTTGGTTTCAGGGACAAATTGGGTTACCTGTTTGGTGACTTTGGTAACGATTTTACCTTTATTCTGTCTACGATGATCCTGTCAAAGTTCTACACCGACGTTATGGGTGTGGAAGCCGCGGTGGTCGGTACGATCATGATGCTCGCCCGCTTCGTCGATGCCGTGACCGACGTGACCATGGGCCGTATCTGCGACCGCAGTAAGGGCACCAAGGCCGGCAAATTTAAGCCGTGGATCCTGCGTATGTGCGGTCCGGTGGCGATTGCCTCGTTCCTCATGTACCAGAGCAGCTTGGCCGGTGCCGAGATGTGGCTCAAGATCTTGTGGCTGTTTGTGACCTATCTGCTGTGGGGCTCGGTTTTCTATACTTCTATCAACATTCCGTACGGCTCGATGGCCTCGGCGATCTCCAACGATCCGGGCGACCGTCAGTCGCTGTCCACCTTCCGTACGATGGGCGGTATGCTTGCCGGTATGGTCGTGGGTATCGGCCTGCCGCTGTTCGCTTATGAGACCAATGCCGCCGGTCTGGACGTGTTGGTTGGCGAGAAGGTCACGTTGGTGGCCGGTATTTTCTCGGTGCTGGCTATCGTTTGCTACCTGCTGTGCTACCGCTTGGTGACCGAGCGCGTCCGCCCGGAGGTAGAGCCGGATGCTTTCCAGAACAACTCGGTTGGCAGGATGCTGGGCAACGCGTTCAAAAACCGTGCACTCATTTCCATTATCGTGGCATCTGTCGTTATGCTGCTGGCTCAGTTGACCATGCAGAATATGGCCTCCTACATCTATCCGGATTACTACAACAATGCCGATGCCGCCAGCATCTCCACCGCCATGATGATGGTGGGTATGATCGCTGCGGCCGTGGTTGCCAAGCCGCTGGTCAAGAAGTTCGGCAAGGCCGAGATTTCGGTGGTTTCCAACCTGTTCGCCGGTATTGTCTGCGTGGTGCTGTTCCTTGTTCGTCCGTCTAACGTGTGGGTATACATTGCGTTCCAAGCTCTTGGTTGGCTTGGCCTCGGTGTGTTCTCCATGGTCAACTGGGCGCTCATCACCGACGTTATCGACTATTCCGAGCTGAAAAACGGTATCCGTGAGGATGGCTCGGTCTACGCGCTGTATTCCTTTGCCCGCAAGCTCGGCCAGGCGCTGGCAGCCGGCTTGTCCGGTTGGTTGCTGACCGGTATCGGGTATGACAGCCAGGCGGCCGCCAACCAGATCGGTCAGACCGATGCGGTCAAGGAAGGCATCTTCAATATCTCCACGCTGGTACCGGCAGCGGGCTTCATCGCACTCGGTCTGGTGCTGTGGTTCTGGTATCCGCTGCACAAAAAGCAGGTAGATGCCAACGTCGAGGCGCTGGCTGCCAAGCACGCCGCTGCAGGCTCTGCAGAGGAAGCGGCAGAATAATCCGTAACCGTGGCGGTCGGTGGTATGCTGCTGACCGCCTTCACCCCCCTGTGACACAAAAGGAGAAACCTATGAGAACTGTTTTTAATCTAAACCGTATGTGGGCGTTCGCTAAGACCGCGCAGATTCCGGAGACAGTACCAAACGATTGGTACTTCGTCAATCTGCCGCATTCGTGGAATAACCTGGACGGTCAGGACGGTGGCGGCGATTACTATCGCGGCACCTGCACCTACGTGAAAAAGCTGGAAAAGACCGAGCTGCCGGAGGCGGACCGGTATTATCTGGAGATCCGTGGCGCCAATTCGTCGGCGGATGCGTATCTCAACGGCAAGCATCTCGCTCATCACGACGGCGGTTACTCTACCTGGCGTGTGGAGATCACCGGTGAGCTGCAGGCGGAAAACCTGTTTGCTATCACGGTGGATAACGCCCCCAACGACCGTGTGTATCCGCAGATGGCCGACTTCACCTTCTACGGCGGTCTGTATCGCGATGTCAACATCATCTGCGTGTCTGAGTCCCACTTCGATCTGGACTACTACGGCGGCCCTGGTGTCGCCGTCACCCCGATCATCGACGGCAGCAACGCCAAGGTGGATGTCGAGGTATGGCTGACCGACAGCAAAATGGGTCAGCTTCTGCGCTATACGTTGAAGGATGCCGCCGGCAACGTGGTTGCCACCACCGAATGCGCCGACACCAAGGTGACGTTAACTATTGAAAACGTACACCTGTGGCATGGCCGTAAGGACCCGTATCTGTACACCGCCGAGGTCGAGCTGGTGGAGGATGACGCTGTGTTGGATGCCGTGTCCACCCGTTTCGGCTGCCGCACCTTTAAGATCGACCCGGAAAACGGCTTTATCTTAAACGGCGAGGAATATCCGTTGCACGGCGTGTCCCGTCACCAGGACCGCTGGGGTATTGGCAACGCGCTGCTTTCGGAGCACCACGAAGAGGATATGGACCTCATTTGCGAGGTGGGCGCCAACACCATTCGTCTGGCGCATTATCAGCACGACCAGTATTTCTACGACCTGTGCGACGAGCGCGGTATGGTCGTGTGGGCGGAGATTCCGTATATCTCCAAGCACATGCCCACCGGCCGCGAGAACACCGTCTCGCAGATGAAAGAGCTGATCACGCAGAACTACAACCACGCCTCCATTGTGGTGTGGGGCCTGTCTAACGAGATCACCATGTCCGGCGAGGACGATCCGGACCTCATCGAAAATCACCGTATCTTAAACGATCTGGCACACGAGATGGATAAGACGCGTCGGACCACCATGGCCTGCCTGACCATGTGCAATATGGACAGCGAATACGTCACCATTCCGGACGTCGTGTCCTACAACCACTATTTCGGCTGGTACGGCGGCGATACGTCCATGAACGGTCCGTGGTTTGATAAGTTCCATCAAAAGCATTCGGATATCGCCATCGGCTGCTCCGAGTACGGATGCGAAGCACTCAACTGGCACAACTCCAACCCGCAGCAGGGCGATTATTCCGAGGAATATCAGGCGTACTACCACGAGGAACTCATCAAGCAGTTCTTCGCACGGAAGTATCTGTGGTCCACACACGTGTGGAACATGTTCGATTTCGGTGCAGATGCCCGTGCCGAGGGCGGCGAGAACGGCCAGAATCACAAGGGCCTGTTCACCTTCGACCGTAAGTACAAAAAAGATTCCTTCTATGCCTATAAGGCGTGGCTGTCGGACGATCCGTTCGTGCACATCTGCGGCAAGCGCTACGTCGACCGCGTGGAGGATGTCACCAAAGTGACCGTCTACTCCAATCTGCCGGAGGTGGAGCTGTTTGCCAACGGTAAGAGTCTCGGCAAACAGACCGCCGCCGACCACTTCTTCTACTTTGACGTACCCAACGTAGGGGAGACCGCACTGGTGGCGGTTGCCGGCGATTGCCGTGACGAGAGCTGCCTGCGCAAGGTGGATTCGATGAATCCGGATTATATCCTGCGCGAAAAGGGCGCCATCCTCAA
>JAFUPS010000005.1 GCA_017481085.1 Clostridia bacterium
ATGACCTCCTTAAACCCGGTGTTCACCATCGGTCAACAGTTGGATGAGGTCACTCTCATTCACGTGCCGGGCGCTACCAAAGAGGACGCGAAGGAGAAATCCTACGAAATGCTCCGCTTGGTGGGCATTATCCCGGAAAATGTGTATAAGGCGTTTCCGCACGAGCTGTCCGGCGGTATGCGCCAGCGCGTGATGATCGCCATGGCGCTGGCGGCACAGCCGCGCCTGATTATTGCCGACGAGCCGACCACCGCGCTGGACGTGACCATTCAGGCACAGATCCTGGAGCTGTTGCAGGATATCAAGAACAAGATCGACGGTTCTATTCTGCTCATCACGCACGATCTTGGCGTGATTGCCGAAATGGCCGATTACGTGGTGGTCATGTACGCCGGTAAGGTGATCGAAAAGGGCACGGTCATGGAGATCTTCCAGAATCCGTTGCACCCCTACACCATCGGTCTGCAGAAGTCCAAGCCGACCATGACGCTGGACGACGGCACCGAGCTGTACAATATCCCCGGCAACGTTCCCAATCCGGTGAATATGCCGGCTCACTGCTATTTCAAAGAGCGGTGCGCCATGTGCACGCATAAGTGCAACGGCGATTATCCCGAAATGGTGCAGGTAAGCCCCACCCACTTCGTGGCGTGCCACCTGTACGGAGAGGAGGCAGACAATGGCTGATGAACAAGTAATGGATACGGCGGTCGAAACGCCCGTATACGACGACGAAGCCCTTACTGCCGCCTACCGGGAGAAACGCCAACAGCAGATCGAAGAAGATCTGGGGCAGCCGTTCGATCCGGACTGCCTGCTGGAGGTCCGCCACCTGCGCAAGTGCTTTCCGCTGAAAAAGACGATGTTTGGCAAGGTCACCCGTGAGCTGGTGGCCGTGGACGATATCTCGTTTAAGCTGAAAGCCGGCGAGACACTGGGCATCGTGGGCGAGTCCGGTTGCGGCAAGACCACCGCCGGTCGTGCGATCTTGAAGCTGCACGAGCCTACCGCCGGTCAGATCATCTTCGATGGGCAGGATATCACCCATTACAAATCCAAGCAAATGCGCGAGATCCGCAAGCAGATGCAGATCATTTTCCAAGATCCGTATTCCTCGTTGCCGCCGCGTGATACCGTGGGCGGTCTGTTGAGCGAGCCGGTGCAGGTACACAAGATCGTGCCCAAGGACCAGGTCAAGGATTACGTGCTGCGGCTGATGGAAAAATGCGGTCTGCGTGACTACTATTTCGAGCGGTATCCGCACGAGTTTTCCGGCGGTCAGCGCCAACGCATCTGCATTGCACGTGCGCTGGCGGTCAACCCGAAGCTGGTCATTTGCGACGAGCCGGTATCGGCGCTGGACGTGTCTATTCAGGCACAGATCATCAACCTGCTCAAGAAATTGCAGCGTGAGATGAATTTGGCGTACGTGTTTATCTCGCACGATCTGTCGGTGGTCAAGTTCATTTCCGATAAGATCGGCGTGATGTATCTCGGTGGTATGATGGAGTTCGGCACGAAGGAGGATATCTTCCGCAATCCGCTGCATCCCTACACCAAGGCGCTGTTTTCGGCAGTCCCCAATCCGGACCCGACACAGAAAATGCAGCGCATTGCCCTGGGTGGCGATATTCCGTCGCCGGCCAATCCGCCGAAGGGCTGCCGCTTCCACACGCGCTGCCCCTACGCCAAGGAGATCTGCAAGCACGTCGTGCCGGAGTATAAGGAGCACGAGCCGGGTCACTTTGCCGCCTGCCATCTGCTGGAGGAGGCGTGATGCGCCGTGGCTAAACAGAAGGAAAAGGTCCACTACGTTGATGACGGCCGCACCCTTGCGGATATGTCCAACGTTACCGGTGGATTTGGATTTGGCCGTAGCAACGGCTACCGTGCGCCGCTAAAGGAGCAGCTCCGCACGTTTTGGGAAGCCTTTAAAATGATGCTGTTTCCTACGTTGATTCTGGTGGTTGGCTTAGGCGTCGCCGCCGGTATTATGTGGTTGCTTCTCAAGCTGGCATAACAAAAGATCCCACCCGACAGGGTGGGATCTTTTTGTTTGTAGGGAGCGACGCTCTCGTCCTCTGAAAGCGAAGAATTCGTCGCCTTAAAAAGCTGGCCGGAACGCCCCTCTTTACTTCTTCGCAACGCCATGCTATAATAATATGGTATTATAAAATAAATGGGGGAGGATTTTCACCCATGGATAAACAAATATACGAAGCCTATTTGCGCATTTTACACGCCGAGCTGATTCCGGCCACCGGCTGTACCGAGCCGATCGCCATTGCGCTGACCGCCGCCAAAGCGAAGGCGCATTTCCCGGGCAACGTGGAGCAGGTATCGGTTTGCGTGAGTGGCAACATTATCAAAAACGTCAAGAGCGTTATGGTCCCCAACACCGGTGGCCTGCGCGGTATCGAGGCGGCGGCCGCTGCCGGTATTGCGGTGGGTGATCCGGAAAAGGAGCTGGACGTGCTGGGTGCGATCGCACCGGAACAGCAGGCAGAGATCGCTCGATTTTTGGAGCATACTCAGGTCACCGTCAGCGAGGCGGAGACCAACCGCGTGTTGGATATCGGCATTACGCTGCAGGGCGACGGTCACACCGTCTACGCGCGTACGGTCGACCGCCACACCGGGCTATGCCTTATTGAGGTGGACGGCGTGCCGGTGTTCGAACACCGCGTCGAGGACGCTTCGACCGCGGCGGATGCCGAGGTGTTGAGTATTGCCGGTATTCTGGAATTTGCCGATACCGCTAATCTGGCCGACGTGCAAGAGGTGCTGGACCGCCAGATCGCGTATAACACCGCCATT
This sequence comes from Clostridia bacterium, assembly GCA_017481085.1. GTDB lineage: Bacteria > Bacillota > Clostridia > Oscillospirales > Acutalibacteraceae > RGIG426. The sequence goes on from JAFUPS010000005.1 coordinate 2,818, forward strand.
GCGCAGGAGGGACTCACCGGCAAATACGGCGCGGCTATTGGTCGCACATTGTTGATGTCGTATGGCGACACGGTGCATAACCGTGCCAAGGCATGGGCGGCCGCCGGCTCGGATGCCCGCATGAACGGTTGTGAGCTGCCGGTCATCATCAACTCGGGCAGCGGCAACCAAGGCATGACCGCCTCGCTGCCGGTCATCGTGTACGCGCGCGAAATGGGTGTCTCGCAGGAGTTGCTGTATCGCGCGCTGCTGGTGTCCAACCTCACCACCATCCACCTGAAAACGGGCATTGGCTGTCTGTCGGCATATTGCGGCGCTATCAGCGCCGGCTGTGGTGCCGGTGCGGGTGTGATGTATCTTCACGGCGGCCGGCTGGAGGAGATCTCCCACACGCTGGTCAACGCGCTGGCCATCAACTCCGGCGTAGTGTGCGACGGCGCTAAGGCCAGTTGTGCGGCCAAGATCGCGTCGGCGGTGGAATCGGGCCTGCTTGGTATGCAGATGTACATGCACGGCAAGCAGTTCTACGGCGGTGACGGCATCGTGGCCAGCAACGTGGAAAGCACCATCCGCAACGTCGGTCAACTGGCGCAAAGCGGCATGGCCGAAACCGACCGCGAGATCATCCGCATTATGCTCAGCGGTAATTAACCGCCTATATTTCCCAAAAAATACCCCCGAGTGGTCACACTCGGGGG
>JAFUPS010000065.1 GCA_017481085.1 Clostridia bacterium
AGTCGTGTATATCATTGCCGCACAAGTGCGGCGTATATCATCACACCTTTAGGTGTGTATTAAAAATCTATCGGCTTGATGATATACAAAACTTCGTTTTGATGATATGCAATTCCCCCAGGAATTGATGATATACAATGCTTCGCATTGATTTATTTCCGCTTCTATGCTATAATACAACTGAGGTGATAATGCGATGAAAGCATGGGAAACGTTGCCCGAAGGGTATAAAGAACTATATGCTATCGACCTTCAAAAGAACAAAAAGCTATCGGTGCTGGTAAACGTGCTGGCGATTTTGATCGCCGTGTTGCTGGTTGTGCCGATGCATTTTGTCCGCCCGATCACGGCATTGTTCAGCATGGCAGACGGCCTGGGCGCTTATGCGCTTCGCTTTGTTGTGTTGCTCGTGTTAATGGTCGTTTACATGATACTGCACGAGCTTGTCCACGGTGTGGCGATGAAGCTCTGTGGAACGAAAAAAGTGAAATACGGCTTTACCGGCTTGTATGCTTTTGCCGGCAGCGAGGATTACTACGACAAGCGATCCTACATTTTCATTGCATTGGCGCCGGTTGTCTTGTGGGGGATCGTGCTGGCGCTGATCACGCCGTTCGTTTCGCTCGAATGGTTTTGGGTGGTCTATTTGCTGCAGGTGAGCAATCTGTCCGGTGCAGCGGGGGATTTTTTTGTGACGGTGAGATTTTCTCGTTTTCCGCAAGACGTGCTGATCAAAGATCACGGCGTTGGTATGACGGTGTTTTCCAAACAGTAAAGCGTATAATGTAACGGGAGCACCAGCGGTGCTCCCGTTTGTTTTACGCAGATGCCCGGCATTTGACCAGGCAAGCAGATGCTGTGAAGATCAGCGAGAAAAACAACAGCAGCAGTCCTACCAAAACAGCGCCGACAATGCTGGTGGCGGCAAAGGGAATAGCCAGCAGCACGACGGAAAGCAGAATACTGCCGAGAATACCCGTCAGCAGAGCGGATAAACCGCTTCCGGAGCATGCAACGGGTTGCTCACGAAGCAGATAGGCCGCCAGCAGAACGGCCAGATATCCCACAGCAACACCGAACACCACCCACAGAAACGCCGGCGTGGTCGCAATGATACCGGTAATGCGCAGTAACGCGGTGATCACACCGATGATCACGCTGGCAATAACACCCCAGCCAACGCATTCCCGATTACCGTCACAACGGAATAATACCATAACGTGTCTCACCTCCTTCCATTACAATTTATGGCAAAGCGGTGGGACATGTTCTTGTATTCGGGTTTGACATTCAGGAGCATATCGCGTATAATCGTATTATGCAGAAAAATGGTAAGGAGTGTCACAAGTTGACGATCGTTGAATTTTTTGATAAGGACGCTATTGAAAACATTGTCAGCACGCTGTTGTGCGAGCCGGAACGTGTGATCTTCGTCGGCTCTAAAAAATCGGACATGGAGCGCGCAATAGAGGTTTATAAACGGATTGCGGAGGAAGGCAACATTCAGGTGGAGTTCGATTGCCGCCCGGTCAACCATAACGATATGCCCGCTATTATCCGGACACTTTCCGCAATCGTAGAGGAATGCGGTGAGTGCACGTTTGATCTTACCGGCGGCGAGGATCTGTATTTGGCGGCAGTCGGAGCGGTGTTCCACAATTATCCGGACAAGGTCCAGCTTCACCGCTTTAATATCCGCAACGGCCGGTTGTACGATTGCGATGCAGATGGCAGGGTGGAGGAAACGGTTCGCGATTCCATCAGTTGTGGGGAGCTCATCGGCGCCTTTGGCGGCCGTATCGTCACATGTGAGGATAAGCCGAACGGCACCTTTACCTGGGATTATACCGAGGATTTCAAGGCAGATATTTGGGCCATGTGGCGTATTTGCTGTCGTAACATTCTGGCCTGGAATACGCAGATCAATGCGTTGGACGGTATCAACGAATGGCAACAATTACCGCCGGAGGAGCTGAATATAACGGTCAACAAGGACTTGGCCGGCGAGGCGCTTCCTTACCGGGGCAAGACCTGCGCGTTTTTATATGAGGTGCTGAGACCGTTGGAGGAGCAGGCGCTGATCTCCAATCTTTCCATGAAAGGCGATTACTTGTCGCTTACCTTTAAGAATGAGCAGGTCAAGCGCTGTCTCACCAAGGCCGGGCAGATTCTTGAGGTATTGATCTCGATGCTGGCATTGGAGCAGTCGGACGACGCTGACGAGCCTTTGTATGATGACGTGATGACCGGTGTGCTGATCGATTGGGACGGTCCGGCAGAGACGCACCCGACCGACGTGGAAAACGAGATCGACGTGGTGCTCATGAAAGGCCTGATGCCGGTATTTGTTTCCTGTAAAAACGGGTTTGTTAAAACGGAGGAGCTGTATAAATTCAATACGGTTGCCGATCGTTTTGGCGGTAAATACGTTGTTAAGGTGTTAATTGCATCTGATTTGACGCGCTTTGGCACCGAAGAGGATCTGCGTGCGCGTGCTGAGGAGATGAACATTTGCCTTGTAACCGGCTTGACGGATTTGGACGAGCGCGAGCTTCGGCGCGTGGTACAGTTGTTGTATTCTCCCAATGAGCTGACACAGTTGATGGAATCCATTCGGAAAAAGAGGGGCGTATAACCGACGGATAGCGGGGGATACTATCGCCGAGGTGATAGTCGTATGTCGGATCGTGATGAAGAATTCTCTTATCCGCTGCCGATTGGCATTCCACAGCAATCGCTTAACGGCATCCTGCCGAATTATAACCCGTTGCTGCCGTATATGTACCCTGTGATCGATACCGATCTGGGAGAGGACAACGTGGAAAACGATATTCCGGACGCGGATCTCGAGGATCTATGACAAGTAGAAGGCCTTGCCAGATAGTTCTGGCAAGGCCTTCTTTTTATTCTGTAACAGTTAATGAAACAAGCTGAAGTTCTTCGCCGTGGCGGCGCACGGTCAGCAAATATTTTCCTTTGACTTCATAGCGTTTACCGCTAATTTCGGTATACACACCGGGATAATCATCCGCCAAAAGATAAGCGTCGTATAAGGTGATGACAACGGTTTGGTCGTGTTCCTCCTGCTGTATGCAGAGGAACTCGCCATCCACACCATATCCGGCAAACTGCGTAAAGGTCAACACCTTGTCGTTATAATTTGCCTGAATAGCGTTACTGTACATCCAAAACGATAAGCCGTCCATGTTGAAAGTGCGACCAAAGAAGCGTGTGATAAGGAAATTCGCCCTTTCGATGGGAACACAGATCGTTTTTATCGGTGGTGTTTCGGTCGTATAAGGGATAAACTCATCGGTTTGGATAGCGCCGTAGACGTATAAGGCTTTAGCTACACGCTCGGCCGATAGCTCGTTCACCGTTTCAAACGGCCCCAGTGCACGTGCGATGGCGGCTATTTCTTGGACAACGGCCGGGGATAAAGCGTCTTCTGTAGCGTGAGCGGTTGTTATTTGATGACCTGTGGTGGAAGTGGTCGTGGTTGTGATTGCGACAGTTGTAGAGGATGGCGCGTGTGTTGTGGTCGTTGTGGAGGCCGGGGGATTCCGATCGATGGTGGTGTCGGCATTAGTGGCGGTTGTTGTTCCGCTATAGTAAGATGCCGTAGTCGTGGTGGTTGTCGATGGGACGGTAACGACCGGCGCAGAGCGGTTGCATGCAGATAGCAACAATAGCAGTGCCATCGTCAGCGGTATCCATTTCATAGCATAACTCCTTGTCGAGCGCAAATTTCCATCATTATACACCATATGACAGCTTTCGACAAGGGATGTGCAGAATTGGCACTATTTATAATGCCGTGGTGAGCATCCAAACCGTTGCTTGAAGGCTTTGGAGAAATGGCAGTAGTCCGGATATCCCACCGAGATCGCCGCTGTGGTGGGGGATTCACCATAGTCTGCAATCAGCTCGGCGGCCTTCTTCAGCCGCAACTCCGAAAGATAGGCAATGGGAGAAACGCCCACTTCTTTTTTGAATAGCGTAGAAAAATAACTGCGATCCAGCCTCAGGCGGGCGGCAATGGCGTTGACGTTGATGCCTGTGGTATATTCGGCGTGCATGATGCTCAGCGCCTTTTCTACATGGCTGGGGATGCTATCAGAAGCGTCCTGCAACAAGGCGTGCAACTCCCATATCCGGCTGCTGAGGAAGGCGCTTCGTCCATTTTCCATTTCGCGGCATTGTTTCATGTCTTCAAAGATCTTACCAGCACCGGGGCAACGGATCACCGGTTTATCAAACACAGCGGTCAGCGTCTCATCTGCGCGAAACCCGATCCACGTATAATACCAGGGATCTTCGGTATCGGCCTGATAAAACGTCTCCACAAACGGTGGGATCACAAAGATATCCCCCTTGCGCACGGTGTGGCGCTTGCCTTCTCGCTCGAAGATGCCCTTTCCGGAGATGACGTAATGCAACAGCCAATACGATCGGACGGCCGGTCCAAATGCCCAATTGGGCCGACATTCCTCATAACCGAAAATATAGGGATTATAGCCCGGGTAATGCCTGTTTACCACGATTTCGTTATATAACATAAAATCACCTCGGTTGCAATATACAACATTATAACAAGTTTTGCACACAAAAATCAATGTTTTTCACAACATTTTAATGATATAATGGACACACCAACCATGAAGGAGTGGATACGTTTATGAAGATTACGTTTATGGGTGCCGGCAGCACTGTGTTTGCGCGCAACGTCATTGGCGATTGCCTGTGCACCGAAGCTCTGCGCGACAGCGTGTTTGCGCTGTACGATATCGACGGTGAACGTCTGGAGGAAAGCCGCGTGATTTTGGAGGCCATTCGTGCCGCCAAGGGCGGTTATGGCAAGATCGAGTGCTATCTTGGCGTGGAACAGCGCAAGGATGCGCTGCGCGGTGCAACCTTTGTGATCAACGCCATTCAGGTTGGCGGCTACGATCCGTGCACGATCATTGATTTTGAGAGTCCGAAGAAGTACGGTTTGCGCCAGACCATTGCCGATACGCTTGGCATCGGCGGCATCATGCGTGCACTGCGCACCATTCCGGTCATGGCGGATTTTGCGGCGGATATGCGTGAGGTGTGTCCGGATGCGCTGATACTCAATTACACCAACCCGATGGCGATGCTCACCGGCTATATGCAGCGGTATACCGGCATTCAGGCAGTCGGTTTGTGCCACAGCGTGCAGGTGTGCTCCGAATGTCTGTTGGGTGAGCTGGGAATGCAGGATAAGCTGGAAGGACGCAAGGAGCTGATCGCCGGTATCAACCACATGGCCTGGTTGCTTGAGATCCGCGATAAAAACGGCGTGGACCTGTATCCTGAGATCAAAAGCCGCATCGATGAAAAGCTGAACGATCCTACGTATCTCAATAAGGTCCGTCTGGAATATATCAAGCATTTCGGCTATTATTGCACCGAATCGAGCGAGCACAATGCCGAGTACAATATGTTCTACATCAAGAGCAAGTATCCCGAGCTGATCGAACGGTACAACATTCCGCTGGATGAGTATCCGCGTCGTTGCATCAATCAGGCGGCATCGTGGAAGGAAGAATATCAAAATATGCTGGAAAACGGCGTCAAGGAGCACGAGCGCTCGCATGAATATGCGTCGTATATTATGGAGTCCATCGTCACGAACAAGCCTTATCAGATCGGCGGTAACGTGCTCAATACCGGCGGCTTGATCAGCAATCTGCCGCAGGAGGCGTGTGTGGAGGTGCCGTGTCTGGTCAACGGTCAGGGTATCCATCCGTGCCGTGTGGGTGCACTGCCGGTGCAGTGTGCGGCCATGAATATGACCAACATTAACGTGCAGTTGCTGACCATTGAGGCGGCTCGCACGCTTAAGCGTGAGCATATCTATCAGGCGGCGATGCTCGATCCGCACACCGGCAGCGAGCTGGATATTGATACCATCAAAAAGATGGTGGATGAGCTGATCGATGCTCACGGCGATTACCTGCCGAAATACCACCAATAATGTACAACTAAAAGAGCCCGATTTCGTAAAATCGGGCTCTTTTTTCGTTGGATAGATGCGTTATTTATTCTTGTTCCAGCGATAGTTAACGCTACGGCGATAATACTCGCTGGGCAAGATGCCGAAATGTTCCTTGAATTTCTTGGAGAAGTAAGACAGTGAGCTGATGCCGATCATCGCCGCTACCTCGGTAACGCTGCACTTATATACGGTCAGCATGTGCGCCGCATACTCCATTCGCTTGATATGGCGGTATTGTACGATCGTATAGCCGGTATACCGCTTAAACTGCGTGATCAGTGTAGACTGTGAAAGGGGATAAGACGCATAAATAGCGGAAACGTTGGTGTTAACGTAATCGAACTGATTGAAGTGATGCAGCATATCTTTTATGTATTTGTTGGCATCATCGTCATCCGACTTAGTCTTGGCTTTGTCTGTATGACGCAAAAACGTAAAAAACAGTGCGTTATAGATAAACAGATCCAGCTGGTCGGTATGATCTTCTCCGGGAGTGTTGTTCATTCGTCCGACGATGGAATTCAGATATTCTGCCTGATCGTGCGACAATTTGCTTTCAACGTAAGGGGTGGAGGTCATCTCGGGGTGATTGCTAAAATGACAGGCACAAAAATCTGTAAAGTACTTTTCCTTTATAATGAAAGAAAAGTGGACACTTTCCGGTTCTTCCACATAAATGCCGTGTGTTTGACCCAACCCGAAGAATACGAGGGTGTTTTTGGTGAGCTGACGCTTTTTGCCCATATAATCATTAATAAAGCTCCCTTTTGTCACCAGCGAAAACTCATAGAAATCGGCATGGCAATGTGTAGGGGAATTGCCGAGCGCATACTGAAACCGGCAATTCTTTTCCGGACTCAGATAGTGTTCTTCAAAAAAATGGTTTCCCGGTCTTGGCAGAAACTTTTCCGGTGTTGATACGATTTCACTCATTGGCTACACCGCGCTTTCTGTAAAAAAATGTTTATTGATTGCCATTTTATTATAGCATAATCTTAGTTTCTGTCAATCGGAAAAACGAAAAAAGTTGCTATTGCTTGGTAAATATATCTAAAATAATTAAATGAATTTAGCTGAATTGGTAAGACTGGGCAAAGTTTCTGTGAAAAAAGTGCTCAAAAGGCCAAAACTTCATAAAAAAATGTTAAATGCCATAAAGATGTGTTAGCATTTCGATATGCTTGATGCTACACTATAATTGTCAAATTGGGAGATATCCCAAAAATATGTACTCTTTTGCATAAAAGAAAGGGGAAATAGTCATGAAAAAAACATTCGTAATGCTTTTAGCTTTGGTGTTGATAGCAGGCGTTTTGGCTCTGCCGGTCAACGCGGCGGATAGCGCTGTAGCGCGTGTGTACCTCGATGCACCGGCACAGGCGGCCTCCGGCGAGGAAATCGGCGTGGCGCTGTACGTCAACGGTAACAGCGCTTCGGGCGGCGTGCAAGCTACCATTAGCTACGACAACAATAAGCTGGATTACGTCAGCGTTTCGCTCCGTAGCGATGTGACCGCGCTTGGCAATAACGAGGACGTTACGGTCAAGGTGGATGAGTCGACCGGTACGATCAAGTTTGTCGGGCTGTCCAACGTAGCCGGCGGCACGGCTCCGTCGGATGCATGGGCGACCTTCAAGTTTACCGTGAAGATGAGTACTGCCAACGATTCCACCGACGTGACGCTGAGTAACGTGAAGGTGTCGGATAAAGACGGTGTCAATCTGTTGGATACCACCACCGTCAACACGGCCGTGTCGGTGATCACCATCGGCGTGAACGATTACGTCGATATGGATGGTGCGACCATCAAAACGGATATCAGCAAGCAGGGTCTGCGTTTTCAGGCGACGCCGGATGCAGCGACCATCGGTAGCCTGAGCAACATCAGCGAGGTGGGCGTTGTGATGATGCCGGCTGACCTGCTGTATGAGGAGCAGGATCTGACTGCGGATACGATCGGCAAGGGCGGCACGACGCCGGCGGTTGCCAAGATCAGCTCCACGGTAAACGCCGACCTGCTGGATGACGTACAGTCTGGTGATCTCGTGTACGCGACGCTGACAAACGGTACCACCGGTGGCCGTGCGAACTACACGATCGTGGCCCGTGCTTACATCGTAGTGAATGGTGAGACCATCTACAGCCACAATACGATCTCCGATAAGAACATTGCCGACGGCGAGGCTGTGAAGACGTTGGCCTCGGTTGCGCAGGCGATTGCCAAGGAGGAGATCGCCGGTGGTGCGACCGAGACTGCCGAGATCACCGCGATTTTAGCAAAGGATACGCTTACCGATGAGGAAGTGACCGCGCTGCTGACCTTCTGCCGTGACAACATCAGCGAACTGTAAGAGGGGGTTGATGTACGTGAATACGAAGTATTTGACGCCGCGGGCAGAGGTTGCCCGTCTGCTGCCGACCAATATTACCACCGTTTCGGTTGAGGGCGGCTGGAAGGACGAGTGGGACGAAGAATTGGACAACGATACGGCCGAGGCTTCGGACCAGGCATAAAATTTTCAAAAAGAGAGAGTACTCTCTCTTTTGTGGAACGAGTCCGTTCCACAAACCCTTTACAATTAAGGTATATATGTACGCGTGTTATAAGGAGCAAACTATGAAAAAGATTTTGTGTGTATTGCTGGTCCTCGCGATGTTGCTCAGCTTCACGGCGTGCGACAGCGAGCCGGAAGTTGAATTAAACGTCCCCGAAGGCAAACCGACCTACGCCGATGATAAAGAGCTGGAGCTGTACGCATACGCCGGTCCCCGAAGCGGCGGCTATCGCTGGCAGGTAAACGGCGAGACCCACCCGGACGATCCGGCAGGCGGTTGGGACGGGTTCATTACCGAAAAAGATTTCCAGGATTACATTGATTGCGGCTTTACGTTCCTCTATCCGGAGTACGATGGCAAGGCGTATCGTAACGCAGCCGATCTGCAAGTTCCGTTTGAGCAGAGTACGCTGTACGAGTACATGTCTCTGGCTGAGAAAATGAATATCGACGTGGTGGTTCAGGACGATACCGTCACGCAGCTGACCAGAGGCACCTCGCCGCTGATGGATGACGATATGAAAGCGTACGTCAAGCAACTGATCGACGATCTGTCCACCTTTGAATGCTTCAAAGGCCTGACGCTTGCGGACGAGCCGAAGGTAAACAATTACCGCATTTTTGAGCAGGTGACCAACTTCGCCCGTTCGGTCAAAGCCGATATCGAGCTGATCACCTGCATGCTGCCGGTCTACGGTGCGCCGCACTTAAACGTCGGCACCGGTACGACGGCGGATTACCAGGAGTACATCGACGACTACGGCAAGCTGGACGGTCATTTCATTTATGACTTCTATCCGCTGCGCTGGTCGCCGGTGACTGGCAACTACCTGAAGAGACAGTGGTTCCAGAATCTCGAAATGGTCGCTAACAGCAGCAAGACCAACGGCTTTGAGACCGGCGTGGTCATCCAGTCCTGCGCTTACGGCGGTGTGGGCAACGAGGGTGTCGCAGACCACGCCCGCTCGGTGCTGACGCAGGCAGACGTCGGCTACCAGCTGTATACGTCGCTGGCCTACGGTGCCAAGACCATCGGTTACTTCACCTACTGGCAGCACCGTAGCGAAGGCCGCCCGGACATCAACGAAGGCTTCTACGATGCGATGGTCATGTACCCGAAGGACAACGGCATGGAATCGGTCAAGACCGATACCTACTACGCCGTCAAGGCCGCCAACCTCGAGGTCAAGAAGTTCGATCACGTGCTGATGAGCTTCGACTGGGAAGGCACGATCGGCCTGAAGGGTACCGATAAATTCAAGACGATGATCGACATTCCGGAGTACACCAATCCGCGCATTGCCGAAGCGACCTCCACTGAGGACGCGATCATCGGCTGCCTGAAGGACCAGAACGGCTACGACGGTTTTATGATCGTCAATGCCCTGGAGCCCAGCCTGGAACAGAGCGTTTCCGTCACCGTGAAATTCCGTGAAGCCTCCTCCGCGATCGCTTACGTCAATGGCGAGGAAACGGAAATTCAACTGGAAGACGGCAGCTATACGTTTAACCTTGACGCCGGTGCCGGTGTCTTTGTGATCCCGATCAAGTAAAGGAGAGAGTACGATGAAAAAGACAATGACGAAAGTTCTGGCGATGCTGATCGCCGCGGTGATGCTCATCGGCTGTATGGCCGGCTGCGATGGCAGCGGCGGCGGTGCGAAACTGACCGGCGAAGTGCTGATGATCACGGCTGCGCTCAACGGCTTGGGCGAAAGCTGGCTGCGCGACGCAGCCGAGGCCTACACCTATGAGACCGGTGTGGAAGTGCGTATCGAGTTTGACTCGCTCGTTTCGCAGAATATGACCACCATCTTCGAAACCGAAGGTATGGAGACGGCTGACCTCTATTTTGCACAGTCGTACGAGTGGGCGCAGTGGTTTGACCGTGGCTACATCATGGATATTACCAGCATGATGAACCAGAAGGACGAAAACGGCCAATCGCTCAACGATCGTATGGTCTCCACCAAAATGTACACGCTGGACAGCGGCGAGGAGAAGCAAAGCATTCTGCCGGTGACCAACGCCCCGACCGGTATGGTGTATAATAAAGCGATGATGAAATATCTCTGCCAGGACGTGCTGGGCTGGGATGCATCGCACGAGTACCCGGTGAACACCAAAGAGCTGCGCGAAGTGATCGCGGCGCTGGAAAAGGTGACCGCCGAGGGTACCAACAAGGAACTCTTTACTTATGAACAGTCCGGCCAGACCCTGCCGGTCAAGCCGTTCGTGTGGTCCGGCTCTACGGGTATGCTGGAAATGATGACCTATCCGTGGATGTGGCAGTATTTCGGCACCGAAGGTATGACCGCCTACTTCAGCCAGACCAAGAACATTGATATGCTCAACGATCAGGGCTTCTATCAGGTCTACCAGGAAATGGTCGATCTGCTTGGCCTGGTCGAGGACCCCAACACCGGCGAATGGACCACCACCACTTCCATTCCGGGCTGTGCTTCGCTCAACCACGTTGGCTCACAGCAGCGTTTCCTGCGCGGCCAGGCGCTGATGGCACCGACCGGCTCGTGGTTCTATAACGAAATGGAAACCGTTATCAACGAAAAAGAAGGTCTGGCAGAGAACGTTGCGTTTATGCCGACTCCGTGGATGGCGGATGAAAACGGCAACCCGATCACCAAGGAAGGTGTCGAGATGCCGAAGGATGAAAACGGTAACTACAAGCCGTATGTCAAGATCAATACGCAGGACTATTTCTGCATCCCGACCAAGGCGTATGCGCCGGAACTGGCTCAGGACTTCCTGCTGTTTATGTTCTCCTCGGATTATCTGCCCACTGTGGCGGAGACGTTGCAGTCGCCGGTGTGCTTCGAGTACGGCGATGTCGAGATCGAAAAGACCTCGTGGTTTGCAAGCGTCGACAAGGCGATGCAGATCGGTGTGCAGGCAACGAAATTTGCGCCCAACAAGCTGGCGCTGTACGGCCGCATCGGCTTCTACTACAACCCGGACGTTGCGCCGTTCTCCCGTCTGGTGCAGTCCAGCTTCGGCAGCAGCAACATCCTCGTCGACTCGGCGACCGGTAAAGTGATCCAGTCTGCCGATCAGGCGACCGGTATTGCGGTTACCGAAAACGTGTACAAATATGTGAAAGGTAACTTCGATCGCGGCTCCATCGCGTTCCAGGATGCTAAAAAAGAGTTGGGAGTGTAATGTATGAGCCGAACTCTTAACGGTATGGAAAGGATCAGGCGTCGGCGTGTCGCCTTCGCTCTGCTCCTGATGGCCTGGCCGGTATTTATGTTTGTATTCGGCCAGGTTCTCAACCTGAATATGTTCTACATGGCGTTCCATAACTATGGACGTTACGGTACCGCCAACCCCATCTTCGTTGGCTTTGATAACTTCGTGGGCGTTTTCAGAATGTTCGACGAAACGATCATCGGCAACGAATGGGAAGCGGTAACCAACTCCCTGCAGGTCGCGGGCGTTACGCTGTTTATCAACGCCCCGATCTCCCTGCTGTTTGCGTACCTGCTGTTCTCCAAGGTCCCGGCTTATAAGACGCTGCGTGCTTTGCTGTATCTGCCCTGCGTGACCTCTGCGGTCGTGCTGGTGCTTATCTTCCGCGGTGTCTTCGAATCCGGCCCGCTGGAGATGGTGTATCAGCTGTTGGGCGTTGCGGATAAATATCCGGTCAACGGCTGGTTTGTGCAAGGCCGTGCCTGGCCGGTCATCCAGATCTTCAATATCTGGACCGGCTTCTCCACCAATATGTTGTTCTTCCTTTCGGCCATGAACCGCGTGTCGGACGACTTCGTGGAAGCCGCTAAGCTAGACGGTGCCACCGAGCCGCAGATCTTCTTCAAGATCGTGTTGCCGCTCATCTCGCCGACGGTCACCACCATTATGACCATTTCGTTGGCGGCGGTGTTTGGCTGGGGCCAGCAATCCATGCTGTTTATGGGCGACTTCTCCGGTGCGGAGGGTACCTCGGCCATCGGTCTGACGATGCTGGGTATGGCCCAGAGCCGAAACTTCGGCGGTGCATCCGCCTACGGTGTGTGCCTTACTCTGGTCGGCGCACCCATCACCCTGGCTATTCGTGCGTTGGGCAGAAAACTGTCCACCAACGAAGAGTATTAAGGGGGTGCGGATAATGGCAAGAGTAAGAGAATACCGTAAAGATAAGGTCAAGACCCCCACTACCGTCGGCAGTGTGCTGTGGGCTGGCTTCAAATGGATCGCCTACGTGCTGATGATCCTGTGCGCATTTTCCTTCGTGTTCGTGTTCGCATGGACGTTTATGAACTCCTTCAAAACGGCCATTGGCTATGCGGAGGACACCTTCTTTCTCCCCGAAGTATGGGATTTTGATAACTATGCGAAGGTGCTGCGCGAAATGCAGTATAAGTCCTACGGTCTGTTCGAGATGCTCGGCAACTCGGTGATCCTCATTGCGCTGGGCGTTATCAACGCGATGGTCTGGCCGCAGTTTGCCGGCTACGCCATGGCACGCTTTGAGTTCCCGGGCCGCAAGATCATCGAAGCCGCGGTCTACGTGGCAATGATCATCCCGATCATCGGTACCACCAGTACCGTGATGCAGATCAAAATGGCCCTCGGTCTGTATGACACGTTCCTCGGCGAATTCCTGTTCGGCTCCGGCGCGCTGGGTATGGGCTCGATCATGTATACCACCTTGTACCGCGGCCTGCCGGCGGCCTACGCCGAAGCAGCGTATATCGACGGCGCAGGGGAGTGGAGAGTGTTTTTGAACATCTACTATCCGCAATCCGTTCCGCTGATGCTGATCTTCGTCATTCAGGGCGCTATCGGTACGTGGAACGACTACATGGGCCCGTATCAGATGCTCCCGACTCACCCGACATTGGCGCTCGGCTTGCACGAGATGCAGCAGCGCTTCGTCCACTTCGGCGGCGATTACCCGGTGATGTTCGCCGGCTTGATCCTGGCTATGGCTCCCGTTTTGATCGTGTATTCGATCTTTGCGGATAAGATCATGGGCAACACCGCTATGGGTGCGTTGAAGTAATAACGATACTTCAGCAACCGGCAGGGGGGCCTTGCCGGAGAAGCTAATGTTCGTTATTGCGTAATTCTACGTTTGGATGCTTATTCACTATAATTAAAGGAGGTTATTCCTGTGCGTTTAACCAAGAAATTTGGAGCAGTCGTGCTCGCTTTGGCGCTGCTTATCAGCTGCCTGGGCGTATTCACGGTTTCTGCCGCTACCGACACGGTGATGAATTTGGTCTCGTTCCGTGACAGTGCTACCGGCTATGCGTCGTACGATTATTCGGCGTCCTATACGGATGCATCGTGGCGTATGTTTTTTTACGGCGATGCTTCCCCGACGGATATTAACGCTGCTTTTGGCGATTACGTCGTCACGTGGGACAACGGCGGTGAGACCGGTCAGTCGGCCGTACAGTTGTATCCGCAGAACGCCGATAACGGCATTATGTGGGCTGTTATCTGGGGCGTTCCGGCCGCAGATGCCCTGGTGGACGGTGCGACCGTAAAGATCGCTGCCGGCACCGGTACGACCGGCAGCGGAAACAGCATCACGCTGGCCCGTGACGTCGACATGAAGTGGCATGCCGATACCCAGAGATGGGAGTACATCGCTCCCGCACCGAGCTATACCGGCAATGCGTTGGCGTACAGCTCATCTAACGCGGGCAGCGGTTTTTACGCTTCCAGCGCAGACTCTATTCCGTATAATACCGATTGGAATTATCGTTACTTCCCCATTGGGACACAGGGCGAAATCACCCTTATTCGTAACGGTGTGGAGACCAAACTGCCGAATGCGTATTTCCAGAAGATTGGCGCCTCGTCGTATTATATTAACGTCGAAGCTGGTGGCACACCTGTGCAGGCAGGCGATACCATCCGCATATCCGGCATATTTGGTCTGGGCGATTGGACGAAGGCGTGGGTCATCGGCTGGTTCCCGGGCACTTATGTAGAAATCCCGGAAGCCGTCTTTGATTTCGACGGCTCCAACTGGAGTGCCGGCTACGTACTGAGCGACGATGCCGTCGTGCTGACTCACTTGGACGTCATTGCGGCGCACCAGTCGGCAACCGCCTTTTACACGAGCCTCCCGGAAGGCACTACCGGCTTGACTATCGATAATGATTGGTATACGCGTTTCTACCCGATGACCAACCAGGACGGCGGCTTTGTAAACGGCACGGCCTACGCCAATCGTTTTGCGTTGGATGGCGGTGGTGGCATGCCGATCCAGAGCTCGGCCGGTGCGGCTGGTCTGTACGTGAGTGGTTTTGGCACGGCGACTGAAGGCACGACCGTCACCATCATGGGTGATTTCTACGGTTATAACCGTAACACCGGTGTGATGACCGGTGAGCAGATAACGCTGTATGCGCCGGTCACCTTCACCTACAGCGGCGGTGTGTGGACGCGCACTTCCGAGATTCCGGAGATCCCGGTCTCTTGGAACTACCACGACTTTACGATTTCCGGTGTCAGTCAGGTGATCGAGAACGCTGCGACGACTGGTTATCGCCATTTCTACCTGAATATCAACGGCGAAGTCCCGGGCGACTGGGATAAGTTCGAGCACCTGCAGCTCGCCGTCAACGATGGTGAAAAATTTGGCGTTCGCGTTGGCAACAACGGTTCGACCTCCGTTATCTGCTTTGACGTGTATAAGGATTACATGCCCGCGTCGATCGACGTTGGAACGACCCTTACGCTCTATGCCGGTGCGGCGACACCCGCCGCTGATGCTGTCAATGTCAATGCCGATGACGCCATTCGTCTGACGCAGGATTGCACGCTGGTGTGGGATGGCTCCGGATGGGTGCTGGAAGAGGATTACAATCCGATCAGCTATACCAATCTGACCATCACCGGTGCGATTGAACCATCTGGTTTAAATACCGACAGCGGACGTTGGGATTTCTATCTGTCTGTTGACGGTACTATCCCGGGCGTGGCTGACAGCGGCTATAGCTTCGCACCTATCAAAGCGATCTATAAAGATGCCGTCGGCAATACGATTCTGGAAAAGAACTTTACCTTCACCCATGCCGCTCACGGTAACGGCACGTTCTTTGCTTACGTCGAATTCACCGAGCTGACAGCCGATGCTTTGCCGGCCGGCTCGCATGTCACCTTCTATGCCGGCAAGGCGGATCCGACCACCGGTTCCGAAGGTATCAATATTACAAATGATTTCTCGCTCGAGTGGAACGGCAGCGAGTGGGTGACACCGGATCTTACTGTGTATGAGGATGTTGCTCTGAGCGCCCCGGAAAACGGTTGGAACGCTGAGCATTCCTGGTGGGATATCTATCTCACGTCCGATATCATTCTGCCGGGTACTGCCTGGGAGACTGCCTATAAGGATATCGTTGTGGAATACGGCGACGGTGCAACCGCCAATGGTCTGGCTGTCAAGAAGGCCGGCGATAAGCGGTTGAACGTCTTCTTCACAAGCGATGCTCCGGCTGTCGGTACCAAGATCACCATCAAGGCCGGCAAGTCCAAAGCGTATAACAATTCCACCGGCGTGGTGGATACGACCGCCAACGGCATCAACATCGTGTCGGATTATGTGATGGTCTGGACCGGTACCGGATTGGTGCCGGCGGCAGATTATGTGGTGTATAATGACCTCACTCTGACCGGCACGGTCAATCCGACCGGCTGGAGCGGCTCGATTTGGAACTTCTATCTGAGCGTTGATGGTACCATTCCGGGCGTGGGTGACAGTGGTTATTACTTCACACCGGCTTACATCACTGTGGTGGATGGCAACGGCAATACGCTGCTTAACAAATTTGAGAGAAACTTGGCTTTTGCGGCACATCAAACGACGCTGTTCTTCAACATTGACGCCAGCTCGCTGCCGTATGCCAGCGTGACCGAGGGCACCGTTCTGACTATCCACAGCGGCAAGATGGATCCGATCTCCTGGGAATCCATTGCCCGCAACGAAGACGGCTATCAGATCGGTATCAACGTGCAAAACGACCTTGTGCTTGTGTGGGACGGCGCGTCGTGGATCAACTACCTCGACCGCTCCGGCTACACCGTGTACGAGGGCTCGGTATCCACGAAGGGTGCTGAAGTCGATCCGTCCACGCCGCCGCACCTGTATCTGCAGGGTAGCGACACGCTGGATGCGGTCATGAAAGACGTAGCCACCGATTGGAATATTGCCTACGTGTATCCGATGCTCGGCAGCGCCAACGGCGTGTTCCTCAACGGCACCAAGATCAGCGTTTCCTTCCAGAAATACAGCGGTGGGGCTAACCGCTGGTATATGGGCGGCGTCACGCCTTCTGCAGAGGGCGATACGCTCGTCATCAAGGGCCAATTCTACAACGACACCTATCAGGTCATCGTTGACCTGGCTCCGCTCACCCTCGTGTGGAATGGTACTCAATGGGTGCAGCAGATCATCGCAACGGTGGAGAAGGACGTCAACGGCGACGGCGAAGTGGACATCCGCGATGCTATTCTGCTGCAGATGCACCTGGCCGATACCACCGTGGTCATCTCCAATATGTCCGATATCAACGAGTCTGGCTCGGTCACTTCGGATGACCAGCGTATGCTCCGGCGTTACCTGCTCGGCATCGTCGTCACCTACGTGAACGACATCCCGGTCGGTACGCCGTACTACGCCGGTGGCGAGATGATCAAGACGGCCTACATTCCGCCGGCAATCGGCACGATCGATTGGGATACCGAAACCGTCAACTTCAAGAGCGATGATGAGATCGACCGCCTGATGGACGATTATGCAGCGGCCGGCTTCACGCACATCAACCCCGAGTCCTATGCGTATTTCTATGATCAGGCAGCTGATTGGGGTCCGCAGCAATTGCTGTATCGCTATTTCGAAGAAGCGGAAGAGCGCGGTCTGAAGGTCATTGTGTCCAGCGCATATATGTTCAACCTGTTGAGGGCCGGATGGGATATCGATACCTATGACTCGTCCGATGCGACGCAGGTGAACTATACCAACTGGCGTGCGGTTATGGAGAGCCTTGTCATCATTTTGAGTGAGCACCCGGCGTTCTGGGGCTTCATGATGGCTGACGAACCGGATAGCAGTCAGATTTCCAACTATGTGAAGGTCATTTCCTATCTGCACGAGACCTATCCGTCGGTTGGCACCTACTGGGCGAACTACCCGAGCTATGCATCCTCGAGCGCAGTGGGTGGCAACTACACCAACTACGTCACGTCGCTTGGTGCCGGTACCGGTCAGTTTATGTACGACAGCTACTGCCTGGTTAATAAGGATACCTGGTACGGCTCCTCGGATAACTATATCGACGAGTACTGGTTCTCCAACCTGAACACGGTTGCCACGCTGGGCCGCGATAACAACTTCACCAGCGGTATCACCATGCAGTCGACGGCGTTGACGCCGACCGGCGGTGACGGTTTGTTTGCCAATACCTATCAGCGCCGTCAGATCCTCTCCGATGCCGATATCGGCTTCCAGGTGTACACCGCGCTGGCATACGGTTTCAAGGAGCTGAGCTACTTCACGTATTCGGATCACCCGTCCGGTACGAGCGCCAGCGTTGTGCTGAATACCTCTATGGTTGGCACTGACCTGTCCACCAAGAACGCGGCGTACTACGCTGTCAAGAACACCCATGCCGAGATCAAAGATCTCGAGGCGGCGCTGGTCAACTACAACTGGCTGGGCACCATCGAGCTGAATCTGGAAGATTCCGACGATAAGACCTCGACCTATACGGCGGCGAACAACGACCGCTTGGCTTCCGTCTCCAACGCCAGCGGTGCGTTGGTCATCGGTTGCATGAAGGACGTTGACGGCTACGACGGTTACATGGTTGCAAACGCTTCCGAGCCGTCCAAGTCCAGCACTTCTTCGGTCACTCTGACCTTTAACAACGCCACCAAGGCGCTTGTGTACGTCAACGGCGTGGCACGGGAAGTGACGCTGACGAACGGTGCTTACACCGTGTCGGTTGCCGACGGCGAAGGCGTGTTCATCATCCCGATCCTCGAAGGTTAATTCTTTGTGAAAAACGGCGAAAGCCCTCTCGCAATCGAGAGGGCTATCCCGGATTTTAGCAATCTTTTCCAAACCTCGCATGAAGGAGGCAAATTTATGAAACTTAGCAAACGCATTCTTACAATTGCGCTGTCAATTATTATGCTGTTGAGCGCTTTGGCGGTGCCGGTCGTTGCTGCCAACGACTTGACGGTCGCCGGTGTACATAACTTCAGCACGGTCGCCGGGGACTGGCGGTTCTGGCTGAACATGGAAGGCACCTGGCCGGTCAGCGATAGCTTTATAGCATTTACCGCTCCTGCGGTGAGTATCAACGACACTACGCTCGATTCTGCTGTTATTGAGACCTACAAAGACGGCGATAGGTTGTTGCTGTGTCTGTGGGGCCCGTTGACCGGTGGCGTCACGCCGAAGGCCGGCGATACTGTCGTTGTCAAAGCAGGGCAGATCTCTGCCGCCTCCGGCACTGCCAATATTGCCGAGGATGCCGTGTTGGTTTACGACGGTTCGGCATGGAATCTGCAAGTTCAGGTCACTTATTATGATGCCAAATTGACCTTTACGGAGGCACAGACAAGCTCCGCGGCGAATTATCTCTATATGAGTGCATATTGCGATATGCCTTGGGATGCTGGTTATAGCGACTGGCACGTTAAGATGAAGGCTGCCGATGCTGATAGCGGCGTCTTCCTCAACGGCACCAAGGCTGTCGATGCGCAGATTGTCCCGTACGGAGAGGTATGGACCGAGACGGGTGCCGTCACCGATTGGTGGTACTATATTGAACTGTTCGGTACAGCTGTTGCCGGCGACGAACTTACCATCAAGGGCAAGTTTGCCTATGGTAATATCGGTATCAACGTGGCGGAGATCACGATGACCTATGACGGCAGCGCATGGACCGTCAAAGAAGCGGAAGAAGAGGATACTGCTGTCGAGATCCCGTATCTCGATGTGATCGACCAGTCGCACCTGCAGAATGCGACCTCGTTCTATACGGCAGTGCCGGATGCGTCCATCGCACTGACCGACAGCAAGGCCGACTGGAGCAACCGCTTCCTGCCGGTAGGCGAGGAGGACGGTGCGTTCTTCAACGGCACTCGCTTTGACGTGGATGGCGGTGGCGGCCTGGCGTATCAATCGTCTGCCGGTGTGGCCGGTTTCTATATCAATGGCTTTGGAACGGCTGTTGCCGGTGACAAGGTTACGATGCAGGGCCGCTTTGCTTCGGCTAAGACCGGCGAAGTGTTCAAGCTGATCGCTCCGGTGGAATTCACCTATGACGGCAGCAAATGGACGCGCACCTCCGAGAAGCCGGATTACGTGCCGGACGAAAAGGTTTATGATAACAACTACACCGGTACGCTGACCACCGTCGGCGCAGAGACCACCGGTGCGGCCCACCAGCTCTACCTCAAGGGCGATGCCGGTCTAGATCTGTACAAAGTCAACGTGACCGACTGGTCGGTTCGTCTGACGGTTGCTGTCGGCGATGATAACGGCGTGTTCCTCAACGGCAACAAAGTGGCTGGCGGCTCACTGTTTAAGTACGGCGATGCTGACAACTACTGGTTTGCCGAAGGCTTTACCGCTACGACCGGCGATGTGATCACCATCAAGGGCGATTTTGTTAACGATGCACAGTCGGCGAAGGTGACTATTACCGAATGCCAGTTCCAGTGGGATGGTTCTAAATGGATCGATTGCGTTCCGTCTGTTGAGCCGGAGTGGACGTATCACGATTTCACCATTACCGGTGTCAACGTGGTGCAGAACAATACCGCCAGCAACGGCTACCGTTATTTCTATCTGAATATCAACGGCGAAGTTCCGGGCAACTGGGATAAGTTCGAAGGTCTGCAGTTTGCTGTCAACGGCGGCGAGAAGTTCGACGTTCGCGTTGGCAATAACGGCAGCACAGGCGTGATCTGCTTTGACGTACACACTAGCCATATGCCGGCAGATATTCCGGTCGGTACAACCATTACGTTGTATGCCGGTGAAGCGCCTGCCGCTTCGGATGCAGCCAATGTTGCGGCTACCGACGTGATTCGCCTGGTCGCGGATTATACACTGGAGTGGAACGGCACCGAATGGGCTGCTCCGACCGATGAGCCGACCTACGTCGATGTGATGCTGTCCAATCCGTTACACGGCTGGAATAATGAGCAGTCCTGGTGGGATATTTATCTCAATACCGATGCCGCTCTGCCGGGTACGAATTGGGAGACCGTCTACAAAGATATCGTCGTCGAGCTCGACGGTACTGCTGTCAGCGGTGCGACTGTTCAGAAGGCCAATAACGACCGCGAACTCAATGTTTTCTTCACTGACGATACGGCGCCGATTGCCGGTACCAAAGTGACGGTCAAGGCCGGTAAATCGCTGGCTTATGTGAAAGCGACCGGCGAATTGAACGCCGATCTGGACGGCATTAACATCACGGCCGATCATTCCTATATCTGGGATGGCGGCAAGCTGGTGCTCGAGAGCGAATACCAGCCGCCGGTGGAATTCACGTATTACGATTTCACCGTCAGCGGTCTGAATCAGTACATTGATAATCTGGCTAATGACTACCGTCATTTCTACCTCGCCATTAACGGCGCTGTCCCGGGTAACTGGGATAAGTTCGAAGGTCTGCAGGTTGCGGTCAACGGCGGCGAGAAGTTCGACGTTCGCGTTGGCAATAACGGCAGCACAGGCGTGATCTGCTTTGACGTACACACTAGCTACATGCCGGTGGATATCGCCGTTGGCACGACGTTGACGATCTACGCCGGCGAGGCGCATCCGGCTGCTGATGCAGCGAACGTGGCTGCCACCGACGCTATCCGTCTGGGTGCGGATTACACGCTGGAGTGGAATGGCAGTGCCTGGGTGCTTCCGGGTACGGAAATCGAGTATACCGAATACACCGGTACGCTGACCACCGTTGGTGCGGAGACCGGTAACACCAACAACAACCACATCTACTTTGCCGGCAGCGCTACCCTGGATGCCTACAAGGTCAACACGACCAACTGGGATGTCCGCCTGGTTCCGGTGGAGGACGGTGTGAGCGGTGTGTACCTCAACGGCATCAAGATGCCGGGCGCTACCGTCTTCAAGTACAACGATGCGGCTAACAGATGGTTTGCGGAAGGCTTTATTGCCTCTGAGGCCGGTGACAAGGTAACCATTAAAGGCTCCTTTGTCAACGATATGCAGGCGGCCAAGGTCATCATCGAGGAATGCTCCTTCATTTGGAACGGCTCCAAGTGGGAGGATGAGCAGACCGATATCGACTACAGCCAGTACACCGCATACAACGGCACGCTGACCACCTTCGGTGCGGAAGCGACCGGTAAGAACAACCAGATCTATTTCAAGGGCGATGCCGGTCTGGCTGAGGTCTTCAACGATCTGATCGCGGCTGATAAAGAGGCCGGTAACGAAACCAACGGTTGGAACACGTCCATGCTGTATGCGCTGAAGGGCGAAGAAAACGGTTTCTTCCTCAACGGCGCCAAGGTCGATGCGCTGGAATTCCAGAAGTACAGCGATATCAACAACGGTTGGTTTGCAACCGGCTTTATCGCAGAGGTGGGTGACGTGCTCACCATCAAGGGCTCTTTTGCAAACGATGCGCAGCAGGTGCTGATCACATTCACCGAACGCAGCTACATCTGGGACGGCAACAAGTGGGCCGACGACGTGCCGGATACCACCGTGTATACCGATATCACGCTGACCGGTATGACTCTGCCGAACTATAGCGATGACGAATACGATCACTGGATCCTGCACCTCACCTACAACGGCACCCTGCCGTCTGTGCACGGAGAGCGTTTTGAGAATCCGATGACCTACATCGATGGCGTTCGCGTATCGGATGGCAATATGTCTTTCTATGACGATAGCGCCAGCGGCTTGCTGCTCGACCTGTGGGTGCAAGGCCTGAAGGACGAGGGTCCGGCTGTCGGCCAGAAGATCACCGTCAAAGCCGGCAAGCTCAAGAGCAAGTCTAACCCGGACGTTGGTATCAACATTACCGAAGATATCACGTTTGAGTACAACGGTACGAAGTGGATCATCGAGGGCTGGGTGGATACCACTGTCTACGAGGAGATCACCCTGAAGGACGATCCGATCTCCCCGAGCGGTTACCGCGATACCAGCAACCGCTGGGATTTCTACATCCCGTTTGACGGCACGATCTCCGTTGAGCCGGATAACAACGGCCGCTTCGATTTCATCAAGGTGTCGGTCGTGGACGGCAGCGGCAAGAAGCTGCTGGATAAGGTGGACGTTATCGCTCACCACGCGGCTCACGGCAACACGACCGTGTTCTTCATTCTGGAAAACACGCTGCTCTCCAAGGATGCTGTCACGGCGGGCACGGTTCTGACGATCCATGCCGGCAAGGCGGCTCCGAGCGGCAATTCGATCAACGGTATCAACGTGACCGCTGATTACCAGATCAAGTGGAACGGTGATGCGTGGATCAACCCGAACTACGTGGAGATCCCGTCGAAGGAAACGGTTACGTTGCAGTTGGACAAAAAGACGGATTACGGCGGCAATGAGAACGGTATCTACTTGCTCACCACCGACCACTTCCCGGTCGATAAAGAGTGGAAGACGCGCATCTCGGCGGTCAGCTACGATGCTGATAGTGGCGTTTTCTTCAACGGTGAGAAGGTATACAACTCCAGCCTCTGCCGTTTTGACGACGGCAAGGTGTACGTGACGCTGGCGGATGCCGGCATTCTGGCGCAGGATAAGGACAAGGTCACGATCAAGGGTCTGTTCGCATTGGACGGCTACGGTGTTACCTACAAGGAACTTACCTTGTACTATAACGGTGTCGAGTGGGGTACCACCTATACGAAGGCCCCGGAAAAGACCTGGACCAAGTTCCAGATCGAAGGCATCAACACGGTGACCAGCTACAATTCGGTTTCCAAGCAGTGGAACATCTATCTTAACCTGAGCAATATGATCCCGGGCGATATTGACGATATGAGCTTCAACGGTATGAAGGTCGTCGTCAACGGTCAGGAATACGATCTGTTTACGGCACACTCCTACCAGCATACGCTGTATTGCTACATCCCGGGCGACATCCTGCCGAACAAGGGTGTGGATGGCACGGCGGTCACCATCAAGGCCGGCAAGGCGATGGGTGAGGACCGTCACAGCGGTATTGAGTTGACGAAGGATTTCACCTTCTACTATTACAAGGGTGCGCTGAACGCTAAGAAACCGACCACCAATACCACCTGGCACGACGTAACGGTCACCCGTATGAATCAGACGAAGGCGTTTGATCCGGCGACCGGTGAATGGCGTTTCCACCTGATCATCCGCAGTTCTCTCGAAGAGGTGGAGAACAATACGGTGTTTGGCGAACTTCCGTTGGTAGTCAACGGTGTCAAGCACGAGGTCACGGCGATGCTTGACAACTCCTATCTGTTTATCCGTATTCCGGAAAGCGTGATGGGCGACGTGCAGAAGGCAACGATCAAGATCCCGGCCGGTGCTACGGCGATCGGTGATGCCGGTTATCACGGCCTCAAATTCACCAACGAGTGGACCGGCTACGTGTTCAACGGTGTCCTGGCTGAAACGGATTACACCGAGGCAACCCGCCAGAAGGCGAACATCCTCGGCGTGCAGGCGATCACTCCGGGTGTGGACCGCGATCACGTGTATCTGCGCCTGAACAAGGAAGTATATGGTACCGCGTGGTACGAAGGCTACACGGGCTTCACCTATTACTACAATGGTAAGCTGATCACCACCGACGCATTCAAGAGCGAGAGCTCCAACAACAAGTTTATGTATTTCCCGATCGTTCACAAAGACGTCGGCGGCACCGCCAAGGAAGGCGACAAG
Source organism: Clostridia bacterium (assembly GCA_017481085.1). Classification (GTDB taxonomy): domain Bacteria; phylum Bacillota; class Clostridia; order Oscillospirales; family Acutalibacteraceae; genus RGIG426. The sequence goes on from JAFUPS010000065.1 coordinate 24,482, forward strand.
ATCGTCATTAAACCGGGCGCTGTCGGCAAGGGCGGCGGTTACGAGCTGGAGATCACAAACGAGTTTACGCTGGTCTTCAGCGGCGGCTTGTGGACGCAGTATGTGGATTCCGATGTCCAGGCGCCGACCAATGATAAGACGCTGTGGGAGGAGTATCGCTTTGGCGAGGGCTTTATCCCGACGATCAAGGAAGGCAATTCGGTACTGTGGTCGAACGAAGATTCCTACCACAGCATCGAATCCATCGACAAGCACGGCGATTACACCTTCACCTTCGAGGCGACCAAGAAGTACGACGACGAGGTCGTGCCGCCGTTCTACGTGATCATGCGCGGTAACCAGATCAGCGAAGAAGATCCGATGACCGCCGAAATGCTGTACGGTTACGTCATTCAGTTTGCGGCTCTCGAAATCGACGATCCGGCAAATCCGGGCGAGAAGATCTGGTCGCAGTACATCAACCTGTGGAAAAACGGTATCAACGGTTCGCTGATCGACCAGTATCGTATCACCTATATCCACGATCAAACCGATCACCCGTTCTTCGAGTATGAGGAGACCTACAAGTATGAGTTCTCCGTTTTCAACATCTCGGAAACGATGGCATGCATCACTGTGAAGATCAACGATCGTCTGGCACTTCGTTACTACGATGTCGCCAGCAGCGATCCGTTTGATCCGGCTATCAACGACGGCACCTTCGGTGTTTACGCCAGCTGCCCGGGTTATATCACCAGCGAGCCAATCGAGCTGGAACAGATGATCGTGGCGAAGGATACCTGCTACGTTGGCGATGGCGTCCGTGTGGCGGCAACCTATCCGTCTATTCTGGATGGCGCCGTATTCACGGTTGACAGTGAATTCGCCACCGTGGTCGACGGTGTGTTCCGTGCAGACAAAGCGGGCGTATACACCATCTCCTGCACCTACAACGGTAAGGATCTCGGTTCCAAGACCATCACGGTCGAGGATCCGCCGAGGCGTACCGATACGGAGGCAGAGGAAGGCGAATTCCCGTGGCTGATCGTCGGCATTGCCGGCGGTGCGGTCGTCATCGCGGTGGCCGCTCTGTTCGTTATCTTGGCTGTTGCCAAGAAGCGCAAGGCTGCTGCTGCGGTTGCAGAAGCTGAGCAACCGACCGCGACGGAGTAATTGTAAAACAGCATAACCGGTGGGGCAGAGAGATCTGCTCCCACCGGTCATGCTGCTATCGGAGAACCTGTATGAAAAAATTAACAAAACCTTTCTATCCGGACGATCGCCGGATAGAAGAAACGGCCTATATGGGGCCTCGCCGTGCCGGCAAACGCTTTTGGGCGGGTGAGTACGGTAAAAACCCGCGTGATCCAGAGGGCGGTTATCCGTCTTTTGTCACCGATGAGGTGTTTGAAGATTACAAAAATGCCGGCTTGACATTCCTGATGCCGGAAGGCGATGCATACTTCGAACAGAAGTTTACGGAAACTGGATTGGCCTTTGAACCGGATTTTGAAAAGAGCCCGCTGTACGCCTTTATGGAAATGGCAGAAAAGCATGGACTGGACGTATATCCGGCGTGTGAGGCTATTTTCGGCAACATGACGCATACGGACGGCCCGTTTGGGGATGAAGAAAAATGCATCGTCCGTCATTTCGTTGAAACGGTGCAGAAGTATTGCCCAAAGAGCTTCAAGGGTATCATGCTGACAGACGAACCCGGTATTGCCTCCATCGGCCGCGTAAAGAAGATCGTCGAGTATCTGAATTCCGATGAGATCCGTGCCATCAAGCCGGATCTGGACGTTTTCTCGTCTATGCTGCCGAACTACGCAACGCTGCCGAGCTATCAACTGGGATATCAGTATCCGGATCGCACCAAGCAGTTTGTCGTATTTGATGAGGAACGCAAGGGCCTCTACGCAAACTTTATTGATGCCTGTGCCGACGCGGTGGGCGAGTTCAGCTTTGACTTTTATCCGTTGGGTGAAAAGGGCCGTCTGTCGCCCGGGTTTTATCAAAACCTGGAAATGGCTGCCGAACATGGACGCGACGGGAATTTTCCGATCTCGGTCACGTTGCAGAGCTTTATGATGTTGTATAAGTACAACCATAAGACCGGCCGCGGTATCATCATCTATCGATCACCGTCTTACGAGGACGTGCGTTGGCAGGTATATTCGTCGCTGGCATTTGGTGTGCAGCGTCTGGGTTGGTTTACCTTCTGGCAGCATTACAGCGAGAGTGAGCACGAGATGTTCCCGAACGCGATGGTTATCTACGATGAGTGCGAAAAGAGCGGTTACCGCAAAACCGATATCTATCACGCGGTGGCGAAGGTCAATCGCGAGATCCAGGCTATCGACCACGTTTTTCTCCGCTTTCAGTGGAAAGGTTGCCGTAAGATCGCTACCAGCCGTGACCGCAACATTCGCCTGTTGGAAGGCGGATACGCCGGCGGTTGCCTGCGGACGCTGACCGGCACGCGGGATACGCTGCTTGGATGCTTCGAAAATCCGGAGGACGGCGCCGAGGGCTATTGGCTTGTGAATGCACATAATCCATATTGGCTCCTGCAAAACGACGTTAGCGTGACGTTTGCCGGTGCCACACATGTGCTGTGCTATCGCAACGGCGAGGAGCAGGTGCTGCCGCTTGAGCAGGTTACCGAAAACGGCGAGACCTGCGGCAAACTGTCGATGCGCTTGAGCTGCGGCGAAGGCGTGTTTGTCATCCCGTATACCGAATAACAACAAAAACGCTTTGGTGAAAACCAAAGCGTTTTTAATTTAAGTTAAAGTTTTGGCGATATAATGCCATCGGAGGTGAGGCGGCGTGCCGGAGTTGTACTTTTTCAAGCGCATTGAAAAGAAATACGTGATTACACCGGCAGCTCGTGACAAGCTGTTGGCAACCCTGAGTAGCCGGTTGACGCCCGATCCTCATGGTCGCAGCACCGTTATGAGCGTCTATCTGGATACAGCAGATTTTCGGTTGATCCGGCAATCGCTGGATGCCAAGGTGTATAAAGAGAAGCTTCGCATCCGCAGCTACGGTATTCCACCAGCAGGTGCATCCGTTTTTTTTGAAATCAAGAAGAAATATAAAGGGGTAGTGTATAAGCGCCGTCTGACAATGTCGTTGGCAGAGGCTTTGCATTACCTGCAAACCGGTATTGCGCCATGCGATACGCAAATCATGCGAGAGATCGACTATGCGATGCAGTTGTATCACAATCCGCAGCCGGTCATGCTGCTGGCATACGAACGAGATGCATATTTCACCGAGAACGTACCCGATCTGCGTATTACGTTTGATACTGGTGTACGTTATCGAGCAACCGAGCTGTCGCTATCTTCAGGCGATGCCGGAACGGTCATCCTGCCACCCGATAAGGTGATCATGGAGATCAAAACCAACGGTGCTATGCCGCTGTGGTTGGCAGACACACTCGACGACCTGCATATTTATCCGTCCCGCTTTTCCAAGTATGGAACGGCGTATCAACATCATCTTGCGCAAAAAGGAGAACTGTCATATGTCTGCAATCTTTAATTCTGTCATTAACGCCAGCGTTACGATCGAGATGTATTTGCTGTGCTTGGCGGCGGCGCTTGTTTGCGGCTTGATCGCCGCGGTCACGGCGGCATACCGCTCAACGGTTTCCAAGAGCTTTTTGATCGCCTTGGTATTGTTGCCGATGATTGTACAGACAGTCATCGTGATGGTCAATGGCAACATCGGCACCGGTGTAGCGGTGATGGGTGCGTTTTCGCTTGTGCGATTCCGTTCGGTCCCCGGTAAGGCAAAGGATATTGCGGCAATCTTTATGGCAATGACTGCCGGCTTGGCGTGTGCTGCCGGATACGTGGCGATCGCGCTGTTGTTCACGCTGCTTGTCGGCGTGATAATGATGCTATTGTCGTGCATTCCGTTTGCAGGTGATCGGCTGATGGAACTGCATATCACCGTGCCTGAATCGCTACATTACGCCACGGAATTTGACGAGGTGTTTGCGGAGTTTACCGTTCGTCATCGCCTTGTCAAAACCAAAACGACCAATATGGGAAGCTTGTATAAGCTGTGCTATAAAGTGGAGCTTAAGAACAAAGCACAGATGCAGGAGTTTATGGATGCGCTGCGTTGCCGCAACGGCAATTTGGAGATCGCCTTGGTGGAAAGCGAAGGAAGTGAAGAGCTGTGAGCAAGAAAATAGGGGCTCTGCTGCTGGTATGTATGCTGTTTCTGGCGGCATGTTCGGTTGATACATCGGACGGCAGCGGTATGTCTGTAACCACGATCGGCGGTCACTGGCAGCTGCCGGAGGGATGGGGTGGAGGAGAACCCATCACGACCGGCACGACCTCGACACCCGAAACCGCCGATCTGTCCGGCATGGACTTCACCTTTTCCGATCGGGATCTGTCATCCGAATCGGACGGTGCCAAAACCTTGGCCTTTGCCAACGAGGATCTGCTTATCACAGTAGCGGGAACGTACCGGCTTTCCGGCACGCTGACCGATCACATGATCAGGATCGCTGTGGGGGACAACGATAAGGTTCAACTGGTGTTTGCCGGTGTGACGGTGCAAAACGATCATGGCCCTGCCGTGTACGTTCAATCAGGTGATAAGGTGTTTATCACGCTGGAGGAGGGCTCGGTCAACCGTCTGTCCGACGGCGCATCCTATGAGTTGACCGATGGTGACAGCAACGTGGACGCCGCCTTATTCAGCCGCGCAGATCTGACGATCAACGGCGGCGGTAGTCTAACTGTTACCGGCAACTGTAAGCACGCTGTCGTCTCAAAGGACGATTTGGTGATATCCTCGGGCACGTTGACAGTTACGGCAAAAAACGTGGGTTTAAACGGCAAGGATTGCGTCAAGCTGGGTGCAGCGGATATCACCGTCACGGCCGGCTCGGACGGTATTCGGTCAGACAATACTGAAGATACCTCGCGCGGTTACGTCTACGTCGATGGCACCAAACTGACGATTGCCGCCGACAACGATGCTATTCAGGCGGAAATGGTGGTCAACTGCGTAGACGCAACGATTAACCTTACAGCCGGCGGTGGCAGCGATCGGGCGTTGTCCTATTCGTCGGAGTCGTATAAAGGGATCAAAGCCGGCTCGGACGTGTTGATCTCGGGTGGCAGTTATACGGTGGATTCCGCTGATGATTGTGTGCATTCCAACAATACGGTCACCGTCACCGGCGGTACGTTACAGCTCAGCAGCGGTGACGACGGCATTCATGCGGATAACGATCTGGCTATTTCGGGCGGGGCAATCAAGATCTTCAAAAGCTACGAAGGACTGGAAAGCAGCCGCATTTTGATTTCGGGCGGCACAATCGACGTTACCGCATCGGACGACGGTTTGAACGCCGCCGGCGGCAACGATGCCTCTGCCCTTGGTGACCGTCCGGGCATGGGGCGTTTCAGCGCCTCGACAGGAACGATTGAGATAGCGGGGGGCTATTTGCTGGTGGATGCTTCCGGTGACGGCATTGACTCCAACGGTACGCTGACGGTCAGCGGCGGTATTACGCTTGTCAGTGGCCCAACCAATGGCGGCAACGGCTCGTTGGATTATCAAAGCGCGGCAACCGTAACCGGGGGTGTGCTTATTGCGCTGGGAAGCAACGGTATGGCTCAGAACTTTTCTGCCGCTGAAAATCAAGGAGCGATGTTGTGCAGCTTTGGCACACAGGCGGCTGGTACGTCCTTTGCGGTATGTGATGTTGACGGCAAAGTGGTGGCATCCTTCACGCCGGCGAAGGCGTATCAATCGGCGGTAGTAACAACGCCCGATATACAGAGTGGTAATACCTATATGCTGGTGGTCGGTGGGATGGTGTCCGGCGCAGACGTTAACGGCTATGCGCGGAACATCACCGTTTCGGGCGGCACGACGCTGACGACGGTTTCGATGACATCGTCACTTTACGGCAGCGGCAATGGGTTTGGCGGCCCGGGCGGCTTTGGCCCTGGTGATCGTCCCGGAAGATGGTAATAAACAAAAAGCTCCGGCTCTGTCGAGCCGGAGCTTTTATTATAGCGGAAGGATAACGGTAATCGTCAGGGTGCTGTTATCGGCAGCAGTTGCGGCGATTTTTCCCTTGTGTGCGGTTACGATGGCTTGGGCAATAGACAACCCAATGCCGTAGCCGCGCGAATGTCGGGCTGGGTCGGCGCGGTAGAAACGGTTGAACAAATGCTCCAACATTTCCTTGGATACCGTTTCGAGTGTGGTGTTGGTGACGGTCATTACCGCCGTTTTGCCCTGTTGCTTCAGCGTCAGATCAATACGGCTGTTTTTGGGGGAGTACTTAAGCGCGTTATCCAGTAGAATTGAAACCAGCTGCCGTATCGCCTTTTCGTCGCCGTGCTTGGTGAGCATTGGTTGGATATCGGTTTTCAGCGTTTTGTTTTGTGTCATCGCACATGCAGTAAAAGACCCGGCGCTTTCGGCCACGACGTCCGAAAGCGGAAAATCAATGCATTGTAGCTGCAGGTTTTCTTCATCCATGCGCGAGAGATAGATCAGGTCGTTTGTCAGCGTGCTGAGCCGCTTGACTTGCTTGCGGATATCTTGTAACCACTCGTTATCAGGCATATCCATTTCCAGTATCTCGGCGTCCGCGTCAATGATGGTAATGGGCGTTTTGATCTCATGTCCGGCATCGGTGATAAACCGCTTTTGTTTTTCGTAGCTTTCCGAAACCGGCCGGACGATATAACCAGAGAGCAGCATAATAAGCACAAATACCGCTGCCAAGCCTGCCAGCGAAATGCCGCAGCTTATCAGCAAAAAACGACGGAAGGTGGAAAGATCGCGGGTGCAATCAAGAAAGATGATGCGGGTGGATGTGCCGTCTGGGAATACGTGATAGCGATAATCACCTGTAAAACCGCTAGCATTTCCGGACAAAAACACCCGCTGTGCCATATCGGCAGCGGTATTTTTGTCAATGGCAGCAATAAAATCGGTATCGGTGGCTATGATGACGCCGCTTTCGTCAATCAACACCGAGAAAAAGCGGGATTCATAGCGCAGCTCCGGTCGGGCCTCAGCAAAACGATCGCCGGGGAACGGTTCTCCGGGAATCATTGGACCGTCCCGCAAGGGAAAACGGCCTTCACCGCTGGACAGCAACGAAAGCACTTCGTCGGCGCTGTATACGATGCTGTTATAGCTCACAATGTTGACGGTAGCGATGATAACGGCCAGTACCGTAAACAGTGAAAGCATGGCGATGGCGACAAATTTAAATCGTAGCTTTTTAATCATGCGGTTTCCTCCAGATAATATCCGGCGTTCCGCTGTGCTTTGATGCGAATATTGGCGCTAAGCGCTGCCAGTTTTTTGCGTAGATAGCAGATGTACACCCACACGACGTTTAACTCTGTCTCGCTGTCATATCCCCAGATATGTTCCATAAACCGTTCGGTGGAAACGAGGTTTTTTGGATGCCGCATCAGCATTTCCATCATTTGGAACTCTTTGTTGGCCAGCTTATAGCTGCCGGTTGGCGTAGAAAGCTCAAATGTGGCACAATCCAGTGTAACGTTTCCCAGATGTAGCTGCGAGCTGGTCTGGTCGGTATTGGTGCGCGTCATGGCCCGGATGCGTGCCAGTAGCTCCTTGGCGGCAAAGGGCTTGGTGAGATAATCGTTAGCGCCGCTGTCCAATCCCAACACCTTATCGTCGATCTCCGATTTCGCGCTCAAGATCAGCACCGGCGTTTGATTGCCGCTTTGGCGCATCGCTTTCAGCACCGATATACCGTCCCGCTTCGGCATCATAATATCCAATATAACGCCGTCGTAATTTGCCGCCGTCAGATAATCCAACGCCTCCTCGCCGTCGTAGACGGCATCGACAGAGTAGTTATTCTTTTGTAAGATCACGGCAATCGCCTTTGATAACGAGCGTTCGTCTTCTGCCAACAGCAATCGCATAGCGCACCTCCACGGCTTGTCAACCTGATAACAGAATAATCGTGCTACTTAAGTTGGAGTTTAAATACAGTATACCACAAATAAGCACCAATGCAAATAGCACGATAATTATTTTTTGGTAAGATTGCGAAACCATAGGTATCCGCTGACGGCCAAAAGGCTGACGTTGCCAAGCGTTGCCACGTATAGCGAGAATGCGGTTAAAACGGTCAAAAAAGCCCTTGAAATAATGTTGGAGATACGAGAGGAAGGGAGACATTGACCGCCGTCAAGCGGCCAAATCGGCAGCAAATTCATCAGCCCGAGCAGGAGGTGAATGCCTGCTGTATCCGATACGCCGGCAAAGGCGAAAAGAAATCCGGCGGTCAGTAGGTTGACCGCCGGACCGCCAAGAGCCACCAGCACCTGCTGTCGGTAGCGCATGGGCGTTTCTTGCAAAAGTAAACACATTCCAAACGCCGAAAACCGGATTTCTTTTGGCCGGTTGCGCACGCAACACAGCACAATCAGATGCCCGCACTCGTGCATGACGGCGGCGAGCAGGCATATCGCGGTCAGTTGTCCGCCGCTTTGCATACACAGTACCGTCAACATGGCCGGAAACAGGAGGCTGAATTTTACCTTAATGCCACCAAGCTGTATGCTGGGAATCATGGTGTGACCTCGGTTTGCTCACCGTCCGGTTCGCCAACCAATGCCGATACCGCTATATCGATCCAATGATTGTCGGACATCGAGCTTTCCCATGCGCTCTTCCATTCGGCGTATAGCGGACCGCCGATCAGGCGTACTGTCAGTGCGGTTGCCAGAAAGATGGCGACTACGATACTTTGAGTGATAAGCAATCCGGCTCCGCTTTTCTTTTCTTGCTTCATACGCTTACACAATGATGCAGATGAGGCCGCTGCAACCGTCGTTAATGATACGCTCCACCGTTTCCTTGAGCTTCATGCGTGCATCCATCGGCATGCGTGCGAGCTTGTTGTGCAAGCCTTCATTCACCAGACCGTAGAGCGACGTGCCGAAGATATTCGATTCCCAGATCTTGCCGGGGCTTTCCTCGAACTCACGCAACAGATAGGAGACCAGATCCTCCGATTGCTTCTCCGATCCAACGATGGGGGAAACCTCGGTCATGATGTCCGCACGTAGCATGTGAATGGAAGGCGCTTGTGCGCGCAACCGTACGCCGTACTGCCCGGATTGCTTGATGATTTCCGGCTCATCCAGTTCCAGCTCATCCAAGGCCGGCATAACGATGCCATAGCCGGTTGCTTCTACCTCGTCCAGCGCGTTTTTGAATTTCTCGTAGCGCCGTGCGGTGGCGGCCAATTCGGTCATGCGATCCATAACGGCTGCTTCGTCCGGAAGATCAAAGCCGGTTACCTCGCCCAATAAGCGGTAGAACAGCCCGTTTTGCAATTGCACGGATAAGCAGACCGTGCCACTGCCCGGCCGAATGTTTTTCACACGGCTGTTTTCTACGTATTCGCAAGCCAGCAATCCATCGATGATGCGCTCGCTGTCACGCAGGCGTTTGACGTTGCCGGCGGCGTCCCGGATATGCTTCATCATATCGCAACGCACCGGATGCTCCTGCCCGAGCATCAGCATCCAGCGTGGCAGATCGAATTCCAATTCGCGTACCGGGAACTCATACAGAATGCGTTCCAATACGGCAAGCATCTGCTCTTCGCTGACAGTCAGACAATCGACCGGGCATACCGGCACACCGTATTGTTGCTCCAACGAAGCGGCCAACTGCCGTACCGCTGCCGATTCCGGCGCGGTGCAGTTGAGCAGTACGACGAACGGTTTGTTGATCGCTTTCAGCTCGTCGATAATGCGTTGCTCCACCTCGGCGTATTCTTCACGAGGGATATCGCCGATCGATCCGTCGGTAGTGACGACCAGCCCGATGGTGGAATGCTCCGTAATGACCTTTTGTGTGCCGAGCTCGGCGGCGAGGTTGAACGGAACTTCTTCCTCAAACCACGGCGTTTTGACCATGCGTGGCGCTTCGTCCTCGATGTATCCAAGCGCCGAGGGAACGATGTAGCCAACGCAATCGATCAGCCGCACGTTCATGGATGCGGCACGGTCGATCGTCACGTGCACGGCATCCTCGGGGATGAATTTCGGCTCGGTAGTCATGATCGTGCGACCGGCGGCCGATTGCGGAAGCTCGTCAACCGCGCGTTCGCGCTTAGCAGCATCCTCAATATGAGGAATAACGAGCGTATCCATAAACCGTTTGATAAAGGTGGATTTGCCGGTGCGTACCGGTCCTACTACGCCGATATAGATATCGCCGCCGGTACGGGTGGCAATATCCCGGTAGATCGCTGCAGATGTCATAGTGCTTTCCTCCAGTCCGTTTAGTGCTTGTTTGTAACAATATACGGACAGGGGAATGGAAATATGACAGGTTTTGTGATGGGCTTGAATTTCCTCGCGCGATTTGGTATAATGATACCATTCCGATGGGAAAGGAAAAAGCTATGCCTACACTTGATGAATTGTTTTTGTCTGTGCAAAAACCGTCGCGCTATACCGGCGGCGAGTTAAACAGTGTTATGAAGGATAAAGCGGCGGTGGACGTGCGCTTTGCGTTCTGCTTTCCGGATCTGTATGAGGTCGGTATGTCCCACTTGGGCATGAAGATCTTGTACGGCCTTTTTAACGAGCAGCCGGATATTTGGTGCGAGCGTGTGTTTGCGCCGGATACGGATATGGAAGCCCTGATGCGTGAACACGATATTCCGCTGTGGGCGCTGGAAAGCCGCGATCCGCTGACGGCGTTTGATTTCGTCGGGTTTACGCTGCAGTATGAGATGAGCTTTACCGCCATTCTCAATATGCTGGATCTGGCGCATATTCCGGTACGCAGCGCCGATCGCGACGAGCGCTATCCGCTGGTGGTGGCCGGCGGTCCATGCGCCTGCAACCCCGAGCCGATTGCCGATTTTGTGGATATCTTCTTCCTGGGTGAAGGGGAGGAGGTCGATCTGGAGGTCGTCCGTCTGTATCAGCAGATGAAAAAGGACGGCAGCTATTCCAAGGCGGCCTTTTTGCATGCGGCAGCACAGATCGAAGGCGTTTACGTTCCTGCGTTATACGAAGTCAGCTATAACGAGGATGGCACCGTGGCAGCGGTTACGCCGCAAGAAGGCGTGCCCGCAACGGTCAAAAAACGCATTATCCGCGACTTGGACAGTTGCTACTATCCTAAATCGTTTGTGGTACCGTTTACGGATATCGTGTTCGACCGCGCACAAAGTGAGATTTTCCGCGGCTGTATCCGCGGGTGCCGTTTTTGTCAGGCTGGCTTTATTTACCGTCCGGTACGTGAGAAATTGCCCGAGGTTATTGACCGCCAGAGCCACGATCTGTGCCGCTCTACCGGTTATGAAGAGTTTTCGCTGTCGTCACTTTCCACCAGCGACTATACCAAGCTGGAAGAGCTGTTGCCGATGCTGTTGGAATGGAGCGAACGTGAACACACCAATATCTCGTTGCCGTCGCTGCGTGTGGATGGCTTTTCGGAGGAGCTGGCGCAAAAGCTCAACGTGCTACGTCGTGCCGGCTTGACCTTTGCGCCGGAAGCCGGCACACAGCGTTTGCGCGACGCTATCAATAAGAACGTCACGGAGGAGGAGATCTTCCGAACGGTTACGAAAGCGTTTAATGCCGGTTGGTCGGCAGTCAAACTGTATTTTATGATGGGCTTGCCGACAGAGACGTTTGAAGACGTGGCCGGTATTGCAGAGCTCGGTCAGAAGCTGGTTAATTTGTTTTATCAGAACCCCAACCGCCCGAAGGGCAAGGGCGTGACCATTTCCATTAGCTGTGCATGCTTTGTGCCGAAGCCGTTCACGCCGTTCCAATGGGAACCGCAGGATACCGCCGAGCAGTTGGCACAAAAGCAGGAGCATCTGCGCCAGAGCGTGACGACTAAAAAGATCTCGCTGTCGATGCACGACAATACCACCAGTTATCTGGAGGCTGTACTGGCGCGCGGCGACCGTCGACTGTGCGCAGCGATCGAAGAGGTATGGCGTCGCGGCAGCAAGCTGGATGCGTGGTCGGAGCATTTTGATTACGACCGCTGGATGGGTGTGTTTGCCGATTTGGGTATCGATCCGGCGTTTTATGCCAACCGCCGCCGTTCGTATGACGAAGTGTTGCCGTGGGATCATCTGGATTACGGCGTAACCAAGGAATTCCTCATCCGCGAAAGCAAAAAGGCGCACGAAGCACTCACAACACCGCATTGCCGTCAGCAATGCCAGGCGTGCGGCGCGGCCTGTTGGAAGGAGGGTGTGTGCGTTGAGCATCGTTAACGGTTTTTATACGGTGCGGCTGGTCTTTTCTAAAACCGGCCGTGCGCGTTACATCTCTCATCTGGACTTAAACCGCACCATGGCGCGTGTGCTGCGGCGTGCTGGTATTCCGTTGTGGTATACAGAAGGTTTTAATAAGCATCCGTATATCACGTTTGCCGCGCCGCTGTCGCTCGGGTGTGAGAGCTTGTGCGAACGCATGGATTTTCGCCTGACGGACGAAACACTTTCGATGGACGAAATCGTGGCGCGTGTCAACAAAGCAATGCCGGAGGGCTTGCAGGCGATCTCTGCAGCAGAGGCGGTACGCAAGATGTCCGCTGTCGGGTTTGCGAAATACCGTTTACAGCTTTCATGCGACCGTGGAATTGTGGGGGCTTTTCTGGAGCAACCTTCTATTGAGGTAGAGAAAAAGACTAAGAAAAAGGGCGGCGTGCTCACAGTTGACATCAAACCGCACCTGCAGATAGAGGAAATCAAAGGGGAGACGGCAACGGAGTTGACCGCGATTTTGCCGTGCAGCAACGAAACGACCGTCAATCCGACCTTGCTGCTCACGGCGCGTTCGGCTTTTGCCGGAAGAGAAATCAAAGCGTCCTCGCTACGGTTAGAGCTGTATGATATCGACGGTGAAATTTTTGCGTAAAATTTCTCAAAAAATTTTATAAAAACACTTGCATTTTGAAAAGAGCTGTGGTATAATCCACTAGTATTTGACCGTGGGCGTAGTGCGCCCGTACGGGGGTTAATGCACAGGCACTTCGGTGCCACTACATTAAAGCGGACAGTCCTCTGCCACCGAGCATGAATGTCTGGAAATTTAGGAGGAAATTTGAAATGGATGCTTTGAAACTGATGGCTGCAGACAGCCTGAAAGAGACCCTGCCGGAATTCGGTATCGGTGACACGGTTCGCGTTGGCGTGAAGATCAAGGAAGGCAACCACGAGCGTATTCAGAACTTCGAGGGTACCGTGATCGCTATGCGTGGTACCGGTGTTGGCAAGACCTTTACGGTCCGCCGCGTTTCTTATGGTGTCGGCGTGGAGCGTGTGTTCCCGTTCCATTCCCCGAACGTTGCGGAAGTCAAGGTTATCCGCTATGGTAAGGTTCGCCGTGCGAAGCTGTACTATCTGCGTGATCGCGTTGGCAAGGCTGCGAAGGTCAAGGAACTGCTGAAATAATCGAAGCAAAAGAGGGGTTGTCTCGAAACAAGGAGCGAAAGCGCGCTGCCGGTTTTGAGACAACCTTTTGTTTTAACACACCGAAAGGAGGCGTAAGCAATGCTGAAATTCAAGAATAAGCGTGAGTTTGCGGAAAGTGCGCTGCAGTTTTTATTTGACTGGGTCGGCGCGTTGGTGGCGGCATTGGTTGCGCTGGTCGTGCTTTTTATCTTTTTGTTCCGCGTCGTGGAGGTGGACGGTCATTCCATGAACGATACGTTGACGGATAAAGACCGTTTGGTGCTGTGGACCATCAACTACACGCCGGAACGCGGTGATATCGTGGTGGTTGACCGTACCTCTGCCGAGCCGCTTATCAAGCGCGTGATCGGCGTAGGCGGCGACGTGGTAAAGGTGACGGAGGATGCGGTATACGTCAATGGCGAGCTATTAAACGAGCCATACGTATCGGAACAATACCCCAACGTGCCAAACGGCATGGAGGTCACCGTGCCGGTCGGGTGTGTGTTTGTGATGGGTGACCATCGCAACAATTCCACGGATAGCCGGTACGAATCGGTCGGGTTTGTGCAGCAAGAGGATCTGGTCGGCAAGGTGATCTTCCGTTTCTTCCCGCTGTCGTCAATAGGGACGGTGGAATGAGTATGGAAAAACCAAAAGGTCTACGTCTTCTGTTTGACGTTGTGGAAATACTGGTGCTGGCGGTCATTATCGCCGGTATTCTGTATGCTGCCGGGTTTCGGCAGGCCCAGGTGGACGGTCGTTCGATGGAATCGACGCTGCACCACGGCGAGCGCTTGTTGCTCAGCAATTTCTTTTACACGCCGGAGCGTGGCGATATCATCGTCATCAACCGTTACGACAGCACAAAAACCTATTCGGAGTTTGAATTGGCTACCGAGACGACACCGCTGGTAAAGCGCGTGATCGGCGTGGGTGGCGACACGGTGCGCATCAGTGCCGATGCGGTATACGTCAACGGTGAATTGCTGGAAGAAGCCTACACCAAGGGGAGCAATTTCCCGGATTATATTCAAGAAAAAGCAGCCGATGGCAGCGTTTGCGAGGTGCAGGAGATCACTGTACCGGAGGGGTGCTTATTCGTGCTGGGGGATCATCGCGACGACTCGCTGGACAGTCGGTTTTACGAGATCGGTTGTATTCGGGAAGAAAACGTGATGGGCAAAGCGATCTGGCGGTTTGCGCCGTTCGGACCGCTGTATGAGTGAGGAAATTATGGACGAACGTTTATCAAAGGATATTCAGTGGTTTCCGGGGCACATGACCAAGGCACGCCGCCGCATGGAGGCGGACCTTGGCAAGGTAGATATGCTCATTGAGATCGTGGATGCACGCATTCCGATGAGTAGCCGCAATCCGGAGCTGACCGCGCTGGCTCCGCAAAAGCCGCGCTTGTTGATACTGAATAAAGCCGATCTGGCCGATAAAGCCGGCAATGCCCGTTGGACGGCTTGGTTCCGTGCGCAGGGCTATACGGTGCTGGAGGCGGATTGCCGTTCGGGCAAGGGGCTGCAACACCTGAATGCCGCCATCTGCAAGGCTATGGAAAAGCAGCGCGCCGTGTGGGAAAGCAAAGGCATGGGCGGTCGGCAGATCAAGGCGATGGTGGTCGGCATTCCGAACGTCGGCAAGTCCTCGTTTATCAACCGCATCAGCAAAACCGGCGGCAAAGCCAAAACGGAAGACCGCCCGGGCGTTACGCGCGATAACCGCTGGTATGCGGTATCGCCGGAGATTTTGTTGTTGGATACACCGGGCGTACTGTGGCCGAAGTTCCAGGACCAGACGGTTGGTCTGCACTTGGCGTTTACCGGCGCTGTGCGCGACGATATTCTGGATGTAGAAGAACTGGCATGCGTGCTTCTCAGCGTTATGCGCCGGGAATATCCGGATGCTTTGCGGGAGCGTTACAAGCTGACCGGCGAGCTGGAGGAAGATTCCTACGAATTGTTACAACAGATCGGTCGTAAACGCGGTATGCTGGTCTCCGGTGGCGAGGTCAACACCGAACGGGCAGCGCGTATGCTGTTGGACGAATATCGCGGCGGTAAGCTCGGCGCGTTGACGCTGGAGTTTCCGCCGGAAATGGAGAGCTGATATGACGATTTGGGAATATGACCGCGCTGTTCGGGGAGAGGGCTATCCCATCTTGGCCGGCGTGGACGAGGCCGGACGCGGCCCGCTTTGCGGTCCGGTGTGCGCAGCAGCGGTTGTGCTGCCGCCGGACGCGTGCATTGACGGTATCAACGATTCCAAGAAGCTGACCGAAAAAAAGCGTGAGGCCTTGTTTGACGTCATTACGGAAACGGCTGTCAGCTACGGTATTGCGTTTGCTACGGTGGAAGAAATCGAAGAAATGAATATTTTAAACGCAACGTTTCTGGCGATGAATCGGGCAATTGCTCAGCTTACCGTTATGCCGGATATGGTACTGGTTGACGGCAACCGCACGCCAAACGGATTGCTGCTGCCGTCCAGAACGGTTATTAAAGGCGATTCGCTGTCGGCGTCTATCGGCGCTGCATCCATTTTGGCAAAGGTAAGCCGTGACCGACTGTTGATGGAAATGGACGCGCAATATCCGCAGTACGGATTTGCCAAACACAAAGGGTACGGCACCGCGGCGCACTACGAGGCGCTTCGTCAATACGGCCCGTCGCCGGTGCATCGGATGTCATTTCTCAAGAAATTCTACCAGGAGTGAACGGACATGGCGGAAGTATCACGCGGTGCGGCGGGGGAGATCTTGGCGGCACGATACTTGCGTAAGCAAGGCTATGAATTGGTTGAAGTCAATTATCGTTCCCGGTTTGGGGAGATCGATATTATTGCCGAACGTGATGAGTTCTTGGCTTTCGTTGAAGTAAAAACGCGTGGCGAGGCGGCGTATTACAAACCGCGTGAGGCGGTAACTTATAGTAAGCAGCAAAAGATCATTCGCACGGCAATGGGATATTTGGCCACGCATCCCACAGACTTACAGCCGCGTTTCGATGTGATCGAGGTGTATATGGATAGCCGTGCGCCGCTAAAGGCCAAACATATCGAACATATCGAAAACGCCTTCGATACGTCCGCCAAGCAAGGAAGAATTTAACCCGTAAAGCAATAACGCTTTACGGGTTGTTTGTTTCAGCGAATAACTGATTTTCTGTCAAATAAAGAGAAAAATCGTTAATGTAATGTTATAAAGCTTTACAAAAAACCTAAATTTTAGAGAGCGCGGAAAAAAGCGAATAAAAGGAAGAACAGGAAATTTTCGAGTTTTTTCTTTGTTTCTGCGAAAAAAATTCAAAAAAATCTGCAATAATCTTTGACAAATCGTTCTTTTTATATTATTATATCCCATGTATGCAATTATTTTTTGCGGAACCGTTTCCGCGTAGGAGTGATCTTTTAGTTATGATGTATCAAAGCACGCGTAACAGCGCTGTGAAAGTCAGCGCTGCTCAAGCCATTACGCAAGGCATTTCGCGTGAAGGCGGCTTGTTTGTGCCGGAGGAAATTCCGGTGCTGTCGGCAGAAGAGCTTCGCACGCTGGTGGATGCTGACTACGTGCAGCGTGCCACTTGTGTGCTCGGTAAGTTCCTCACGGACTTTTCTGCCGAGGAAGTGGCAGAGTGCACACGTTTGGCCTACGCTACCGGTCGTTTTCGTTCGGAAGCCGTGGCGCCGTTGCATGAGCTGGAGACCGGCAAATACGTGCTGGAGCTGTGGCACGGCCCGACTTGCGCTTTTAAGGATATGGCGTTGCAGATTTTGCCGCATCTAATGCGTGTTTCGGCCGGCAAGACCTCTGATGGCAAAGAGATCGTCATTCTGGTGGCGACCTCGGGCGATACCGGCAAGGCGGCTTTGGAGGGCTTCCGTGATGCCGAGAACACCCGCATCATGGTCTTTTATCCGGAGTGCGGCGTCAGCGAGATGCAGAAGCTGCAGATGGCTACGCAGGAAGGAAACAACGTGGCGGTTTATGCCATCCGCGGCAATTTCGACGATGCGCAAAGCGGCGTGAAGGCGATCTTCACCAACCCGGAGATCGGCAAGCTGTTGGCCGATAACGGCAAGATGTTCTCCAGCGCCAACTCCATCAACTGGGGCCGTTTGGTTCCGCAGATCGTATATTACGTTTCAGCATACTGCGACCTGTTGAAATCCGGCGCTATCGCTATGGGCGATCCGATCAACGTGTCGGTTCCGACCGGCAACTTCGGTGATATCCTGGCCGCGTATTATGCCAAGAAAATGGGTTTGCCGATCGCTAAGTTGATCTGTGCTTCCAACCGCAACCGCGTGCTGACCGATTTCATCCGTACCGGCACCTACGACCGTAACCGCGATTTCTACACGACCACGTCGCCGTCGATGGATATCCTGATCTCGTCCAACCTCGAGCGGTTGCTGTACGATCTGTGCGGTCGCGACGACAAGGCGGTCAGCAAAATGATGGCTGATCTGTCTGCAACCGGCGTTTATACCGTGCCGGCCGAGGTAAAAGCGCAGGTAGAAGAACTGTTTGCCGCCGGTTGCTGTGATGATGAGCAGACGGCCGATACCATCCGTCAGGTGTATGAGAAATACGGTTATCTGTGCGATACGCACACCGCTGTTGGTATCTACGCCTACGAGGAATATCGTGCGCAGACCGGCGACACTACGCCGACGGTTATCGCCTCGACCGCTAATCCGTACAAATTCCCGGCTAGCGTGCTTGGTGCGCTGTGTGCCGAGGCAACCGGTGACGAGTTTGCCAAGGCCGAGCAACTGCACGAAATGACCGATGCCGAGATTCCGGCGCCGCTTAGCGGTCTCCGTGGCAAAACACCCCGTTTCACCGACGTGTGTGACAAAACGGAGATGCGTGCAGTCGTGCTGAATGCGCTCGGTATTACCGAATAAACCGAAAGGGAGAAGTGCATGGCGGTATATGCAATCGCAGATCTGCATCTGTCGCTTGGAACGGATAAACCGATGGATGTGTTTCCCGGCTGGGAGGGGTATCTCGCTCGGCTGGAGAGCAACTGGCGCAAGCTGATTGAGCCGACCGATACGGTGGTCATCCCCGGTGATGTCTCTTGGGCGATGAGTCTGGAGAACGCTGAGGCAGATTTTGCGTTCCTGCATAGTCTGCCGGGGCGCAAGCTGTTGCTTAAGGGTAATCACGATTATTGGTGGTGCACACGCCGCAAAATGGACGCGTATCTGGCAGAGAAGGGATTTAATTCGTTGACCATCGTGCACAACGATGCGGTGGCCGTGGATGCCGAGTATGCCGTTTGCGGAACGCGTGGCTGGTTTTTCGATGCCGAGGAAGACGCCGATAAAAAGGTGCTGCTTCGTGAGGTGGGGCGGTTGAACGCTTCGCTGGATGCGGCGGCGAAAATGGGGAAGAAGCCGCTCGTGTTTCTGCACTATCCGCCGGTCGTGGGTGGCACGGAATGCCCCGAGCTTATGCAGGCGCTGCGTGATCGCGGTATCGATACCTGCTATTACGGCCATATCCACGGGCCGGGAATCCGTTCAGCACAAAACGGCGAATACGGCGGCATTCATTTCCGACTGATATCGGCGGATGCGCTGCATTTTTGCCCGTTCAAAATATTGTAAGAAAAATTTCCAATTTGTTCCTTTCACAGACTAGACATTACCGTATAGTTTGTGTTATAATTAAATGAAATGTGCAAAGCACAAGCAACTTAGGAGGAATATCAATCATGAGTCTGAAAAACGTAGTCAAAACCGAAAATGTCAACCGCATCGAATTGGAGATCGAAGTGGATGCCGCTACCTTCGAAAAAGCGGTGGAAGCGGCTTATCGCAAGAGCGTGAAGAACATCGCGATCCCGGGCTTCCGCAAGGGCAAAGCTCCGCGTGCGCTGATCGAGAAAATGTATGGCGCTGAGACCTTCTATGAGGATGCGATGAACGCCGTGTATCCGGATGCGCTGGATGCAGCTATCAAGGAGAGCGGTTACGAGTTTGTCGAGGATAAGATCGATCTGGACGTGGTTTCTGTTGGCAAGGAAGGTTTGGTGTTCAAGGCTGTTATCACCGTCAAACCGGAAATTGAGATCGAGGGTTATCTGGGCCTGAAGGCCGAGACGAAGGA
>JAFUPS010000066.1 GCA_017481085.1 Clostridia bacterium
GACCATCAAATGCATGGGGCACCACGGCAGCATCCCGGTAACCACTGCGATCTCCAAATCGTGCAACACGTTTTTCTGCGAGGTCGGGCGGTTGACCGGCATTGCTAAAATGAACGAGTACGCCAAGCAGTTGGGACTGGGCGTGAAAACCGGTATCGAGCTGGGCGAGACGAGCGGTACGCTGGCCGGTCCGGAAGCGCGTGAGGCGGTGGGCGGTATCTGGTTTCCGGCGGATACGTCACAGGCGGCGCTGGGGCAATCGGATAATATGTTTTCCCCGATGCAGCTCGCTACCTACGCCATGACGCTGGCTAACCGCGGCACACGCTATCAGACGCATCTGGTGCGTGCGGCGCTGGCATACGACGGTACGGTGACCGAAACACAACCGGTCGTCGCCGCACAAATGGACGTACCGGCCGAGGTGTGGGATACGGTGCACGCCGGTATGGTCGGTACTATTAAAAACGGCACGGCTTCGAGGTCGTTTGCCGGAGCTAAATACACCGCCGCCGCTAAGACCGGTACGGCACAGACCGGTACAACGCGTTCGGACCACGGCGTGTTTATCGGGTATGCGCCGGCGGAAAACCCGGAGGTCGCCATTGCCGTGGTGATGGAAAACGGCGCGTCGCCGGCCTCGCTCCGCATCGCGCGAACGATGCTGGATGCGTATTTTGCCGGACGTGACGTGGACGCCGATGCTATCGACCCCGGCACACTGGTGAGCTAAAATATTTGTTTTTATGCATTTACAAGATTTCATTTTTGTGGTAAAATAATGGAATAAGGCGAAAAATTTCCATTTTTATTGTCAAATTTTCATTTCAAAAGAAGGGAGGTCGCGCTTATGGGCACGATCACCGTTGTTACCTCCGGCAAAGGCGGTGCCGGTAAATCTACCGTTTCGGCTGGGCTGGGTTGTGCTTTGGCCGACATGGGACATAAGGTGCTGTTGCTGGATGGCGACGCCGGCCTGCGTAGCCTCGATCTGATGCTGGGCGTATCGTCCTCTGCTGTATATGACATGGCCGATGTGTTTGAAGGCCGCTGCGAGCCGGTCCGCGCGATCTACCCGTCGCCCATTTGCCGCGACGTTTCGGTCATTGCCGCACCGGTACATCTGGAGCAGCTTTGCTCGCCGGAGGATATGCGCCGGCTGTGCCTTGGCTTCGTGCAACACTACGACGATCTGATCATTGATTGCCCGGCCGGCATCGGTGCCGGGTTTGAAGCGGCGGTTTCGGCCGCGCACCGTGCGTTGGTGGTCTCCACCCCCGACTTGGTATGCGCGCGCGATGCCAACATCGTCTCCGATCTGCTGGAGGCAAAGGGCATTCCGGCCCGGCTGGTCATCAACCGCCTGCGTCCGCGTCCCATCCGCAAGGGTAAGACCCCGGATATTGACGCACTCATCGACATGGCCGGTCTGCAGCTTATCGGCGTACTGCCGGAGGATGAGATCGTGGCCACTGCCAACGCCAACGGCAATCCGTTGCCCATGCAGTGCACCGCCCGCGAGGCATTTGCCAATATTGCCCGCCGTCTGCAGGGGGAAAACGTCCCGTTGATGGACCTGAGCAAGCATAAGTAAGTACGTATATTCACTGAAGTTGAAAGGAGCTGTTGTCTTATGAATATTGCGTTGATCGCGCACGACACTAAGAAGGAATTGATGGTGCAATTCTGCATTGCCTACTGCGGAATTTTAAGCCACCACAATCTCTGCGCCACCGGCACCACCGGTAAGCTCATCGCCGATGCGACCGGCCTGAACATTACGCGTTACATGAGTGGTATGCAGGGCGGCGGTCAGCAGATTGCCGCGCGCGTTTCCTGCGATGAGATCGACCTGCTGCTGTTCTTCCGCGATCCGATGTCGCCCAAGGCCGGTGAGCCGAACGATCTGGACATGCTCCGTATGTGCGATATGCGGCAGATTCCGGTGGCTACCAACATCGCCACCGCCGAGGTGCTCATCCACGGCTTGGAGCGCGGCGACCTCGACTGGCGTAACCTTATCAATCCGGCACACTAATAGCACAAGGCGGCGGAAACGCCGCCTGACTCATGTCTTTTAATTTATTTTAGCGAGGTTTTACCTATATGGAACTGGTTACCAAAGCGCCCCGCGGCACGCAGGATATGTTGCCCGAGGCCAGCCATAAATGGCAACACATCGAACAGACGGCACTGGGCATCGCGGCCGATTTCGGGTATCGCGAACAGCGTACGCCGGTGTTTGAGCACACCGAGCTGTTTCAGCGCGGCGTGGGCGAAACCACCGACGTGGTGCAAAAGGAAATGTATACCTTTACCGATCGCGGCGATCGCTCGATCACGCTGCGCCCGGAAGGAACAGCCGGTGCGGCACGCGCTGTGCTGGAAAGCGGTCTGTATGCCGGCACGCTGCCGGTGAAGGTGTCGTACGTCACCTCCTGCTACCGTTACGAAAAGCCGCAGGCCGGGCGTTTGCGCGAGTTCCACCAGTTTGGCGTGGAGTGCTTTGGCGCCGCCGCTCCAACGGCGGATGCCGAGGTCATCTCGCTGGCCAGTACCTTGCTTCAGCAATTGGGCGTGACCGGCGTGACGTTGTATATCAATTCCATCGGCTGCCCCACCTGCCGCGCGAATTATCACAAGGCGCTCAAGGCGTATTTCGAAAGCCGTGCGGACGAGCTGTGCGGCACTTGCCGGGAGCGTTTGGAGCGCAATCCGATGCGCATTCTGGATTGCAAGAGCCCGGTATGTCACGAGATCGCCGCCGGTGCACCGGTGATTCTGGATTATCTGTGCGACAATTGCCACGCTCACTTCGAAGCGGTCAAGGCTTGCCTGACGGCGGCGGAAATTTCGTTTGAGGTCGACCCGCACATCGTCCGTGGCTTGGATTACTACACGCGTACGGTGTTCGAGTTCGTTTCGGATGCACTGGGTGCGCAGGCGGTCGTGTGCGGCGGCGGTCGCTACGACGGACTTATCGAAGAGCTGGGCGGTCCGCATCTGCCGTCGCTCGGTTTTGCGATGGGTCTGGAGCGTCTGCTGATGATTATGGAAGCGAAGGGCTGCCAATTCCCCGAGCCGCCGACGTGTGAGCTGTATTTAGCGCCGATGGGCGAGGCGGCGGCACGCGAGTGCTTTGCCATCGCTGCCAAACTGCGCGAAGGCGGCGTGGCGGTGCAGACGGATATCGTCGGCCGCGGTCTGAAAGCGCAGATGAAATACGCCGATAAGATCGGCGCTAAGCAGGTTATCGTGATCGGCGATAACGAGCTGGAAACGAAACAGGCTAAGCTCAAGGATATGGACGCTGGTACGGAGATGCCGATTGCGCTGGACGACAGCCTGTATACCACGCTGTATCAAAAATCGCTTGACCGTCAGCTCGGCGCGATGAGTGATCTGTTCGGTTCGGTGGCAGAATAAAGATTAGGTTTTAAGCAAAGGAGTTTTGCATTATGGCAGAAACCATCAAAGGTCTGTGCCGCAGCGATTATTGCGGCACGTTACGCGAAAGCGATATCGGCCGTGAGGTCACGCTGTTTGGCTGGTGTCAGCGTCAGCGCGATCTCGGCGCGCTCATCTTTATTGATCTGCGCGACCGCACCGGCATTACGCAGCTGGCGTTTGACGATGCCACCGACCGCGCGGTATTTGAAAAAGCCTTCGCTGTACGCAGCGAGTTTGTGCTGGCTGCCCGTGGCGTGGTGCGCGAGCGTTCGTCCAAAAATCCGGATATTCCCACCGGCAACATTGAGGTAGCGGTGGAGGAACTGCGCATTCTCAACAAAGCAGAGACTCCGCCGTTCGCCATCGAGCCGGACAGCAAGGCCTCCGAGCTGCTGCGCCTGCAGTACCGTTACCTCGACCTGCGCCGTCCGGACCTGCAGCAGAACCTTATTTTCCGTCACCGCGTGGCGAAGATCGCGCGCGATTTCTTTGACGAAAACGGATTTATCGAGATCGAAACGCCCATTCTTATCAAATCCACGCCGGAGGGTGCGCGCGATTTCCTGGTGCCGTCCCGTGTGCGCCAGGGCAGCTTTTATGCACTGCCGCAGTCGCCGCAGATCTACAAGCAGTTGTGCATGGTAGCCGGCTTTGACCGCTACGTGCAGCTCGCACGGTGCTTCCGTGACGAGGACCAGCGTGCATCGCGTCAGCCGGAATTTACACAGATCGACCTCGAAATGTCGTTTGTGGATGTCGAGGACGTGCTGGATGTGGGCGAGCGCTTTATGGCGCGTATCTTCTCCGAGGCGCTGGGTCGCGAGGTGCAACTGCCGTTGCCGCGTCTGACCTACAACGAAGCCATGCGTCGCTACGGCTCGGATAAGCCGGATACGCGGTTTGGCATGGAGCTGATCGACCTCACCGAAGAAGTCCGTGGCTGTGGCTTCGGCGTGTTCACCTCGGCGGTGGAAGCCAACGGTGCGGTGGGTTGTATCACCGCGAAGGACGCTTGCGGCGTGCTGACGCGCAAAGAGATCGACAAACTCACCGAAATGGTACGCGGTATCGGCGCTAAGGGCCTGGCGTGGGCCCGTCTGACGCCGGACGGCATGACTTCGTCGTTTGCGAAGTTTATGACCGAGGAGGAAATGTCCGCACTGCTGGCGAAGGCCGGCGCCGAGACCGGCGACGTGGTGCTCATTATCGCCGACTCCATTAAGAAACATGTGCTGTCGGTGCTGGGCGCACTGCGCCTGGCGGTAGCCGATAAGCTGAATATCCCTCGCGAGGGCTACAACCTGCTGTGGATCACCGAGTTCCCGTTCTTCGAGTGGAACGAGGAGACGCAAGGCTGGGATGCGATGCATCATCCGTTCACCTCGCCGCTGGACGAGTGCGTACCGTATCTGGAAACCGCACCCGAAAAGGTGTATGCCAAGTGCTACGACCTGGTGCTCAACGGCGAGGAGCTGTGCTCCGGCTCCATCCGCATCACCGACCCCGATCTGCAAAAGCAGATGTTCCGTTCGCTGGGGTTGTCGGACGAGGAAGCCTATGAGAAATTCGGGTTCCTCACCAATGCGTTCAAGTACGGTGCGCCGCCGCACGGCGGTATGGGCATCGGTCTGGACCGTCTTATCATGCAATTGCTTCGCGTGGGCTCACTGCGTGACGTGATTGCGTTCCCGAAGGTCCAGAATATGTCCGAGCCGATGACCGAATGCCCGTCCCCGGTGGACGTTGCCCAACTGGACGACCTTGGTATTGCGGTAAAAGAAAAAGAATAATGCGCAGGGGCAGAGCTTGCCAATGCTATTAAGATCAGTTTGTCATTGCAAGGGAGCGTAGCGACCGTGGCAATCCGCAATCCCTATAGGACGGATTTTTACGTCGGGCTACGCCCTCCTTGGAATGGCAGCTTTCACGTCTTTCTCAGTAGCATTGGATGACGCCTGCCCTTGTTTTATTTTCGGGAGATATTTATGAACAAAACCATTGTCCCTAAGGCGCAATTGGCAGCGGCGATGCTGATTTTCGGCACGATCGGGCTGTTTTCGCGCGGTATTCCGTTGCCCTCCGGCGTGATCGCGCTGGTGCGTGGCGCGGTGGGCGCGGTGTTCCTGCTGGTCGTGATGCTCATCAGCCGGCAAAAGCCCGACCTTGCCGCCATCCGCCGCAAGTGGTGGCAGTTGCTGGCATCCGGCGTATGCATTGGGTTTAACTGGATCCTGCTGTTTGAGGCATACCGCCACACCACCATCGCTACCGCCACGCTGTGCTACTACCTCGCGCCTATTTTCGTTATCCTTGCCGCACCGTTTGTTACGGGCGAAACGCTCACCCTCCGGCGGTTGCTTTGTGTAGGGGCGGCGTTGCTCGGCATGCTGGGTGTATCGGGCGTGCTGGAAGGCAGCCTACCGGAAGCAGACGAGCTGACCGGCATTTTGTGCGGTCTTGGCGCGGCGGCACTGTATGCCACGGCGGTACTGCTCAACAGCCGGTTGACTAAATTAAAGGCGACCGACAAAACCACCGGGCAATTGGGCGTGGCGGCGATCGCACTGCTGCCGTACTGCTTGCTCACCGGCGGCTTTGCAGAGTTCGGTAAGCTGGATGTCACCGCCACCGTGTTGCTGTTGGTGGTCGGTATCGTCCACACCGGTGTGGCGTATTGGTTGTATTTCGGCGCGCTCGGCAAGCTGAAAGCACAAACCGCGGCCATCTTTTCGTACATCGACCCGGCAGCGGCGATACTGCTGTCGGCACTGGTGCTGAAAGAGCCGCTGACCGTTTGGTCAGGCATCGGTGCGGTACTGATTTTGGGCGCGGCGCTTATCAGCGAGCTACCCGAAAAACCGAAAAATAAGTAACTAATCGGCAAAAGCACCGGCACGTTTTTCAGGCGTGTCGGTGCTTCTTTTTTGGTTTTATTTTTAGGTTTTCGGTTTTCAAAAACCTGCCCCTTATTTTGCCGGTTTTTGGTAACAATAATACAATCTGGAATATTTTTTGCGAATTGTACGGCTTGTGTTGAAGATTTCGTTGAAATGTTGAATTATTTTGTGAAACCGACAACAATAAAATTACACACCTATCCGTTTCCGGGTGGGGTTTTGGAAAATGCACGGTAGCGTGTGGCAATGCCGTTAAGTAGGGGCGGCAACCTGC
>JAFUPS010000067.1 GCA_017481085.1 Clostridia bacterium
ACGCTCACCGACCTCGTCACCCTGCGCAACGAAAAGGGCCGGTTTGACAATCTGTGCATCGGTCTGTGCGGCGACCTGCACAACGGCCGGACGGTGCATTCGCTCATCAAAGCCATGTGCCGCTTCCCCCACAACCGTTTTGTGCTCATCTCCACCCCCAACCTGCGCGTGCCACCGTACGTCATCCGCACCATCGAGGCCTCCGGCTGCCCCTACAAAGAGGTGGACAACCTTGCCGAGGCCATGCCGGAGCTGGACGTACTGTACATGACACGCATCCAGCGCGAGCGCTTTGCCTCGGAGGAAGAATACCTGGCGCAGCGCGGCGTGTACGTGCTGGATAAGGAAAAGATGTCCTACGCCAAGGATGACCTCATCGTGATGCATCCGCTGCCGCGCGTGGACGAGATCGCCGTGGATATTGACGACGATCCGCGCATGAAATACTTCGAGCAGACGGAATACGGTCTGTACGCGCGCATGGCACTCATCCTCAAAATGCTGGAGGACGAAAAGTACATCGATCCGCAACCGGCAGATGCAGGCCGCGCCTGCACCAATCCGCGCTGTATCACCAACCACGAACGCTACGTGCCGCGCGTGTTCCGGAAGGTAGGCGACCATGAGATCTGTGACTACTGCGAAGAATAACGTCCTCGTTCTGGACGGATCGCCGCATACCGACGGCGTGGTGGCACAGCTAATTGCCGCCCTCCCCTTTGGCGAAGCAACGCACGTGCGGCTGTACGATACGCCGGTAGCTCCCTGCATCGATTGCCGGGCCTGCCGCGTAACCGGTCGCTGTGCGCTGCACGACATGGACGCGCTGTACGGTGCACTGGAGCAAGCCGACGTGCTGGTGTTTGCCACGCCGGTGTACAACGGCTCCTTTCCGGCGCCGTTGAAGGCGCTGGTCGACCGTTGTCAGGTGTATTGGTCGCGGCGGTTTGCACTTGGTCAGAAACCGCCCATCGCACGCCACAAGCGTGTTTATCTGCTTTCGGCCGGCGGTGCCGCAACCAAGAAAGCCGACGGTCTGCTCGCCGCACTCAAACCACTGCTTACCGTGTTAAACGGCGAACTGGTGGCCGCGGTCCATGCCGCCGACACCGATACCCGGTCCGATTTTTCCGCGGAGCTATCCGCTGTTACGAATTTACGTTGAAAGGCTAGCTTATGAGTTCCTACCATGAATTATTGGCGCTGTCCGTCTATCGCGGCGTCATTCGCCGTCCGGTCGGCAGTGCACTACTGAATGCCGTCAAAGCGTTCTCCGGCGGCAGTACCGAGCAACAGCTCGACACAATGGGCGCACTGGCCGAAGTGTTGTCCCGCACCGGGCAGCTGCACAGCATCCTTACGGCGCTGGCTGCCGAGGTCCTCTCGGAGGAAAACGCCCTCACGGTCGCCGCTGCCGGTCATCAGGAGCTGCCGGCCGAAACGCTGGCAGCCGCCAAGCGTGATCTTGCCGCGCTGTATAACGCCGCTATCCTCGTCAGCCGCCACACCGAGACCAACGCGACCATGCCGACCATCGGCCACGCCGCTGCCGCTGCACCACTGGATGCGGCTTGGGGCGACCAAGCCGAGGCGCTGATGGCATGGCACGGCAAAAACGGTTGCGGCGAATTTGTGTTCCACACCGCGTTCTTGTGGCGCAACGGCAGTATGCAGCCGGTGGAGCATATTGATCCCATCCGCTTATGCGACCTTAAAGGCTACGAGGTACAGCAGGCCGTTGCACGCGATAACACCGAGGCGTTCTTAAACGGTTACCCGGCCAACAACGTACTGCTGTACGGCGACCGCGGCACCGGCAAAAGCTCCACCGTCAAGGCGATCCTCAACGAATACGCCGACCGCGAGCTGCGCATGATCGAAGTGCCGAAGGAGTATCTGCACGAGCTGCCCGATCTGACCGATCGCCTGGCCACGCTGCCGATGAAGTTCATCATTTTCATCGACGATCTTTCCTTCTCTGGCAACGATGATAACTTCTCCGCACTCAAGGCGGTGCTGGAGGGCGGTCTGGCCACCCGACCGGATAACGTGCTGATCTACGCCACCTCCAACCGCCGCCATCTGCTACGCGAGAGCTTTGACGACCGCGACGGCAGCGAAGTACATGCCGCCGACACCATCCAGGAATCGGTGTCGCTTTCCGACCGTTTCGGTATCACGCTCACGTATATCCACCCCGACCACCGTCGGTTTGTGGAGATGATCCGTTTGATGGCCGAGGATATGGACCTGCCGCTGACCGACGACGAGTTGTACACCGTTGCACAGGAATTGACCAGTCGCCGCGGCGCACGGTCGCCGCGTTACGCACGGCAATACCTTATCGACCTCAAGCACAAACGCACCGAATAAACAAACCGCCTCACATCCAAAGGGATGTGAGGCGGTTTTATTATTGGTGTTTTACCCTTCCTGCAGCGTGACTTTTACGTCAAACGTATCGTACTCGTAGGTGTAGGACGCGCCGTACCCAAAGTAACCACCGTTCTGGCGACGGGCGGTAACACGCAGTACCGTCAGCGTGACCACGTCGCCGGCCTTGTGCTTGGAAAGCTCCTTGCGCATCTCCGTGCGGCCGCTGACCTTCACACCGTCCACCGCCGCCAACACGTCGCTGGCCTTGATGCCGGTGCCTTCCAGGCAAGAGCCCTTCTCGATGGTCTTGATAAGGAAGCCGGTGATGCCGGACTGATCCACGTCATAGCCGGTAATACCCAGCACAATGCGGCCGGTCACCTTGCCGTACTGAATGAGATCGTCGATAACCGCCTTCGCCTCGGTGATCGGGATGGAGAAGCCGAGGTTTTCGTAACCCTCATACACGATCTTGGCCGAGTTGATGCCGATCACCTCGCCGCGCGAATTGAACAGCGGACCACCCGAGTTGCCCGGGTTAATGGTCGCGTCGATCTGCAGGCATTGGATCTGGTAGCCGGTCTCGTCGTACACATCACGGTCCTTGCCGGAGATGATGCCCTGCGATATCGACCACGGCAGACCGCCGGAGCAACCGATGGTCACCACACGCTCGCCCAGCACCACGTTATCCGAGTTGCCAAAGGTCGCTACCTTCAAATCGCTGGCTTCAATTTTCACAACCGCTAAATCGGTATCGCTGTCGTGCCCCACGACGGTCGCGTTGTACACGTTGCCGTTATAGAACTGCACCTCTACGCGGTCGAAGGGCTGACCGGTAGAATCGTCGATCACCACGTGCTCGTTGGTGATGATATAGCCATCGGCCGACATCACAATGCCGCTGGCCTGCCCGGCAAGCTTCTCAGTTTTCTCGCCCGATTCGATGTTATAGCCAAAATAATCCTCGGCGGCGGTCAACTCATACACGTTGATGAGCACCGTCACGTCCACATTATCCGCCACGATCTGAGCGGTGTTGATGGAGTCGATATCGTCGTCGTCACGAATATTCAGCGACGGCTTACTGCCGGCTTGCGCGGTCGTTGTCGTGGTCGTGGTGCCATCGCTATGATCCTCGGCATCCCCGCGATCAGCCAGATCACCGACCGCCAGTATCACGCTTGCCAAAAACACCACCGCCAGCACGCACACCAGCACGATGATCGGCACGTTGCGATTTTTCTTCTTCGGCGGTTGCGGCATTTGCGGCTGCGGTGCCGCACCGTACGGCGTATAGCTCGCGTACCGGTTAGTCGGCAGCGTAGGCGGCTCTACCGGCTCGGTCGTCGGTGTCTCGACCGGCACCTCCGGCTCAGCCGGGGCTTCCGGCGCGGTCGGCTCTACCGGGGTCTCGGGAGCTTCCGGCTCCTGCGGGTTGTTGATCCAATCTTCCATATCGAAATACCCCTTTCCATGGGTTGATTACACGGTTATTATACCGCACCACACATGCGTATTTGTAACCAAATTATAAATTTCTTATACGTTGCCCGTCGGCAACCAGAAAGCAAACTCGGTATAGCTTTCCGCATCCGATTGCACGGTGATCTCGCCGCCATGTAGCTGAATCACGTGATGCACGATATACAACCCCAGTCCTACACCGGTTTTATCCACACTGCGCGATTTATCGCTTTTATAAAACCGTTCAAACAAATGCGGCAGCTCCTCTGCCGGCAAACCGCCGCCGGTATTGCGCACCGAGAAACAGGTGCGGTCGGCCTCGCGGCACAGATGAATACGGATCGTACCGCCCTCATCCACAAACTTGACCGCGTTATCCAGCAGGTTATACACCACCTGCCCCAGCAGGTCGAAATCGCCCTGCAGCGGTGACGGCGTACAGCAGGTATCCAGTCCTTCGATCTGCACGTTCTTCTGTTCCACGCGTTGCTCAAACGACAGCGCCGTTTTGCATATCAGCTCAGCCAGGTCGAAGGTCACCGGGTGAAAGGCCAACGTCCCGTTATCAATACGCGACAGATTGAGCATCGCATTGACAAGCCGCGACAATCGCCGCACCTCATCCGACACGATGCGCAAATAATGCTGTTGCTTTTCCGGGGGAATCGTCCCATCCAGAATGCCGTCGATAAACCCGGAAATGGTGGTCATGGGCGTTTTCAGCTCGTGCGATACGTTCGCCACAAAGCTACGGCTCATACCCTCGACCGATGCGAGTGACACCGCCATTTCGTTGAGTGATTGCGCCAGTTGCGAAACCTCGTCCTTGCCATAGACGTTCACGCGGCAACTGAAATCGCCCTCACCGAAGCGTTTGGTGACCGCCGCCATTTGCTTAAGCGGACGCACCAGGCGATACGCCACCACGTAGCTGCAGATAAGCACCAGAATAAGCGCCACTAACGCGGCAATCAGATACATTTGCAGTTGTTCCACCACGTACGCACCAAACGTACTGCTAGGCGACAAAATAAATACGTACCCCAGCGGCGTCTGGCTATGAACGATGGGTGCCGCCGCCACATAGTGCCGTACCGGTAGTTGATCTCCCAGCGTGCTGATTTCAAAGAACGTACCGTTGGCCGCCAGCCCATTTCCCACGTGGGCGATTTCGGCTTCCGCGAGATTCGATAGCGACGATGGCAAATCGGTGGACCGAATGAGGACGCTACCGTCCATGCCGGTCACCAGCAATCCCACGTCAGAGGTCTCTGCCACCGTGCGGATGAGCGTCGGCAGTACGCCGTTTTCGTCCATACGCAGTGAATAACCGCCGGTGACGTTGCGCTCGGTCTGGTTGCTGATGGACGCCGCCTGCATCTGGGCATCCTCGGTCATGGATTGCTCCTGCTCACGCCCCCAAAAGTTGGCCGATAGGGTGATCTGGGTAACGCCCAACAGCAGAATAGAAGCGATCACAAATACCGAGAACAGTGCCATATATTTGGCGAAAACGCTTTTGAACAGCGGACGTCGCGGTGCTTTCATGCTTCCTTTACCTCAAATTTATAGCCGACACTCCACACGGTTTTCAGCTCCCACTGCTCCGAAACGCCCTCCAGCTTTTCGCGCAGGCGCTTAACGTGCACGTCTACCGTGCGGCTGTCGCCGTAATATTCAAACCCCCATACCTCGTCCAGTAACTGGTCCCGCGTAAACACGCGATTGGGGTTGCTGGCCAGATGGAAGATGAGATCCATTTCCTTCGGTGGGCACGGCACTACCTTACCATCGACCCGGAGCTCGTAATTTTCCATGTTGATGCTGAGCTTATCGTAATGTACTTCCCGGACCTTCTTTTGGGCATCCGCACCGCTACGGCGTAGCACCGCTTTGATGCGCGCCACCACTTCCTTCACTTCAAAAGGCTTAATGACGTAATCATCCGCCCCCAGCTCCAACCCCAGCACGCGGTCGAAAACCTCGCCTTTGGCGGTGAGCATGATGATGGGCACCTGCGTGGTCTTGCGCAGCTCACGGCATACCTGCCAGCCATCCAGCTCCGGCATCATCACGTCCAGCAGCAAAATGTCCGGCTTATCCGTTTCATACCGACGCAAAGCCTCTGCACCGGTGTGCGCCGTTACCACATCCCAGTTCTCTTTTTCCAAATACAGCCGTAGCAGATCGCAAATGTTGCGGTCATCGTCTACGACCATCACCTTAATATTTGCCATACTCTAGCCTCCTATCTTGCTTCCACGTTCAGTATATCATCCCAAAACGTGCAAGATATGAACTATATTTTAACAAAGAAAAACGCATTTGTAAAACTTTTAGTCAAACAACTCCGGCTCTTCGTAATCGTATTTACGCAAAAAATCCGCAACGGCATCGAAATTCGGCGCACGGTCCTTCAGATTATGCGTGTCGCTGCCAAACACAAACAGATACTCCTCTTTTAGCAGCTTCTTTACAAATTTACGGCT
The DNA here is from genome assembly GCA_017481085.1 of Clostridia bacterium. Classification (GTDB taxonomy): domain Bacteria; phylum Bacillota; class Clostridia; order Oscillospirales; family Acutalibacteraceae; genus RGIG426. The sequence goes on from JAFUPS010000067.1 coordinate 6,333, forward strand.
GTGACGCTCCAGCACCGCCTCGTTGTTGATCTGCACGATCGCATCCTCAAAATCCAACACGCGTTGCGCCTGCTTTTCGGTCATGTGACCCCACGTGAGGAAGCGGTCGATGTGCGCCAGCATCGGCACCACCTGCAGTTGATAGGTGATATTTTCCACTTCCTGCAACATCCAATCGGCATGGCGAAGATACGGAAACTCCAGCAGCAGCAACCGCGTACCCTGCACGCACAGCTTTTGGAGCTCCGGCCGCTCGGACATTCCCCGATGCAAGCGCACCTCCGCACCAAGCAACAGCGGTGGAAAGCTCTCGGCCTCCGGGGCGGCCATCAGCCGCGCATAGGCCTCCTCGCGTCGTTCCAGGAACTCTTCGACGCTTTCGTTTTCGGCGTAATAATGCGGCGTGAGTACAATGTGCTCCACCCCTTGCTCCTGCAGCTTGCGGATCATAGCTACCGCGGTGCTGACATCGGCCGCACCGTCGTCCATACCGGGCAGAATATGGGTGTGAAAATCATAAGCAAACATACAAAATTCGCCTCCGTACAACACAAGCCGACGCGGAATCCGCATCGGCTTGGCGTGTGTGAATTATCCTTGCTCTTCCTGCTCCGCTGCGCGGCGACTACCATAGTAACCGCCATAGTAGTAGCGGTTGCTGTAACCGTAACCGCGGCGACGATCGTAATCACCATACATGCGGTCGCGCTCGTGCACATTGGTGATGACCGAGCCGATCACGTTACCACCGTTTTGCGTAATCAATTCGGTAGCGGCATCAAAGTCTGCATAGGTCGTCTGCTTTTGACGTACCACCAGAAGTACGTTGCTGACACGGTCGAGCAGCGTCATCGCATCCGACACCACGCACACCGGCGGCGTATCGATAAACACGTAATCGTAAACGTCCTTCACCTGCTCAAGCAGCGCGGTCATCGCACGCGAGACCAGCAGCTCGGAGGGGTTCGGCGGAATAACGCCGGCAGTGATCAGATCGAGATTAGGGAGAACTTCCTCCTGCAATGCTTCCTGCAACGTGCAGAAGGCACTCAAAATATTGGAAAGGCCCAGATGGTTGGTGCGTTTGAACACCTTATGCTGCGTGGGCTGACGCATATCCGCGTCGATCAACAGCACCTTGGAACCGGCCTGCGCCATAGCAACCGCCACGTTGGAAATGGTGGTCGATTTACCGGCATTGGCTTCTGCGCTGGTCACGATAAGGACCTTATCCTTAACCGACAGCGCAAACTGCAGATTGGTACGAAGGCTTTTGTACGACTCCACAATGGCGAAGTTACGACCGCCACGGGAATACGAACCCGCTCTGTCTTGCTTCTTCATATCACTTGCCCTCCTTCTGCTCCAACGCCGAGCTTCTCACCATCTTGACCTTGCCGACGTGCTTTTTGCCGTTCTTGTCGGCACGGCGATCGGAATCGAACGCCGGGATCTCGGCCAGCACCGGAATCGTGGTACGCTCGGCCAAGTCTTCCTTGCCCTTAACGGTGGTGTCGGTCATCCAGCGGATAACCACAACAGCCAGCACAATGATCAAACCGATCATGGCACCCAAAATGGTGTTGAGCGTGGTATTCGGACCGGCTTGGGTGGCCTTGGTTGCCGGGCCTACCAGGTTGCAGGCACCGACCTCGCAGGTCTCCTTCAGCTTATCCGGCGCCAGATTGCCCAGCGAGTTACAAACCGCCTCTGCGGTTACACGGCTGGTACTGACACAGGTCACACGCAGAATGTTAGTATCCTCCGGAATGGTGAACGTGATCATACCCTTGATCTTGCCGGCGGTCAGCGAGGTACCGTGCGTTTCGTTAACGTCATCCGCTACCGCCTCCAGCACCACGTTGTTGTTCAGCACCTCGGCATAGCTATAGGTCAGCGCCTGCGAAGCCGCTAACGCCGCCGAGGTAATATTACCGCCCTCAAATTCCGTCAAGCTGGTAACAAACAGGTCTGCGCTGGACTGATAGGTCGGCTTGATTGCAAAGGTCGACACCGAAAACAGCACAACTGCGCCGATCACCAGACCAAGCACCAGCCATTTCAGGTTACGCCAGCAAAGCCGCAGCAACGCCGCCAGACTAATTTCGTTCATCTCGTTCATCCTTTCATTTGCCATCATCGCATACTAATAGGCATATATTTTCATTATACATATTTTCAAAAATATGTCAATTCTTTTCGCAACATTTACTGCATTTGGCAAACTTTTGCGAAAACGGTTATTTTTCCTCTGTATGATTGATATTCTGATGCCGGCGACGGTATTCGCTGGGCGTAACGCCGAACTTCTTTTTAAACGCACGCAAGAAATAGGACATGGAATCGTACCCCAGGTTGACGCACACGTCCGTTACCGTCAGATTCAACGTGGAGTCCTCCAGCAACCGCGCCGCCCACAGCAGCCGGCGATGCGTTTTGTATTCCACAATGCTGTAGCCGGTTTGCTGCTTGAAGTTCTTCAGCAGCGTCGGGCGCGAAACGGGATACCGCTGGCACAGCTCCTCCACCGTCATGTCCAAATACACCGGGTTGTTCAGAATGCTGATGATATCGTCCACGTAATCGTAGTGCGGCGTGTTGCCTGCGCTTGCATCCACCGTAAAAAACAGATGCAACAGCATATTATACACAATGCAATCGGCCAGATGCACCTGCTGCGAGGTCTCACACAGCAAATGCCCCAATGCCTCGATATTGGAGACCGCGTATTCCGGCAAGGTCTTCTGCATAAACTCGGGAATATCCTCCAGATCGATCCCCGGGAAATGCTGCCGCACAAAGTTTTCGAAGAAATCCTTGCGCACGCAAATCACAAAGTGCGTAGCCTGAAGCGGCTGACAGTATAAGCGGTGAATGGTGCCGGGCTTAAAAAACTGCAGCTCGCATCGCCCTACCTCTGTGGTAACCCCGTTATAATAGCTCATAAACGTGCCGCCGGTAAAGATCAGCAGCTCGTAAAAATCCATATGCTGATGAAGATAGGAGTCAACCGAATAAAACGAGTAGCCTCCATAGCCACTCATAATAACGCACAGCTTGTTGAAGAATACACGGTAAAACGGCGGCGTTCCTTGCTGTAGTTGTTCTGGCATCTGCTCATCTCCTTTGACTTTATTTTAACAAAGCATTTAAAAAAAAGCAAGTATTTGCGGCGAAATAAGCTATTTTTTGATTTTTTGTTTAAATAAAGGCAAAGTTCCATCAGCCGATGACCGATGGAACTTTTTGTTATTGGCATAAATAAATGTAGGCATCCGGTCAGACACAGCAACAGCAAACTCAGGCACGCATATAGAGAAACGATTCTTCTCATTAAGCTTCACTCCTCTGACAACACTAATACCATTATAGCACACGCTGTCAACCGTGTTATCCTTTCAAAAACACCCCTTCTTCGCAAGCGAAAAAGGGGTGTTTTTTGGTTTATTACTTCTTGGCCTTCTTGGCAACCTGCTTGACGATCAGCAATACGCCAAACGCCACAGCCGCCGCCATGACCACAATCCAGAAGCAGGCTTCGATCGGCTCGCCGGTAAACGGAGCCAAGGTGACACCCAACGGCACACCGTGGACCTTCTCGCTCTCGGCGAATTTGAAGGTATCCTTGAAGTTCTCGGTGAAGCCGAACTGCTCGAAGTCAAACGGCAGGAACGCCACGTCTTGTACACCGGTGACATTCATCGGCTGCGTCTTGATCGGGTTGCCGTCTGCATCCTTGTTCTCGGTGACGTACATCAACAGCGTATTGGCCATCTCGAAGTCCTTGACCACAAAGCCGTCTTCATTGTACGCCTTGCCGTTGAAGTACACGCCCACCAGCACATCGTTCTTCACGCCGTCGTGATCGGCTACCACGTACTCAAACGAGATCTGCACGTCGAACGGACCGTCGTAGAAGTCCACACCGGCCACCGTCGGATCCAGCGTCGCCACAACCGATGAGGCCGTTACCGGGTTGTGCCACTCGATCAGGTGCAACAAGCCGTTCACACCGGTCTGCAGGCCCAAACCGTTCCAACCGCCGTCCGGGCCGCCGAAGCGGATGTAGGTGCCGCCCACCGAAGCATCGGTGGTCAGATCCAGCGTCGCCTTGAACACCGTGCCGTCGTAGCTGACCGGGTACATCATCACACCGGATACCGGCTTGGCAACCTCCAGCTTGGTATCGGCAATGCCAAAGCTCTTGAGCGAGATGACCGCCAGCTTGGACGGATCGGTCGGTTTCGGCAGTACCACCGGCTCCGGAACGTCAGCGCCCGAAAGCGTAATTGCATTGCCGGAATCGAGATCGTACAAGCCGATAACCGAGCCAACACCGCAATCACCCTTCGCCAGCGTAAACGCATCGCCGGCCTTGATGTCGTTGATCCATACCTGGAAGGTGTAGTTCTCACCGCTGTCGTCGATATCCAACGCGATCTTTAGGTTGACGGTGGTATCGATCAGCGTTTCCAAACCGAACGCTGCCGGCTTGTAGAATACGCCGTAGAGCGTACCAAAGGTGCTGTTGCTGATATAGAGCTGATCGTCAGCACTTATACCAAGTCTCACACCCTGCCAACCGTCGTTACCGGCGTAGCGGATCTCCGTGCCGGCACCGAAGGCAATATCACCATCCAGCAGAGTACCGTCCAGCGAACCGTCATAAATACCCTTGCCAGCCAGGTTGCCGGCAATTGCCGGATAGGTAGCATTGGTCAGCGGGGCAAAGTCGGCCCAATCGAGCACAGTCAGATCGGTCGGAATGTTCGGGTCTTTTTCCGGCGCTTCCGGAAGAACTACCTCAACGTTTTCGTCCGAACGAACGGTGATCGTGCTGTTATCGCCAAAATCAGCCACATAGAGCATCATCAGGTTGCCAACGTTGCACGCTACGTCGTTTTTATAGATGTAGCCATCTGCCGCACAGCCGGTATCGTTCAATGCATATGGAGCGATCATAACGCCGTTGATCCAGATACCCAGCTTGAGGTCATCCTTTTCGCCGTCGTTATCGTTATCCACGAATTCGATCGACTGCTGCAGGAAATATTCCGAATCATACAGAGTCGTCATGCCAAACACAGAAGCATTGACCTCGATATACCAGCCCGGAATTGCCACGCTGCCTTCTACGACCAGTGTCTTACCACCCGTCGCATCATTCGGACGATAGATCAGACCGCCCCAGTCACCGGCACCGCCGCCGTAGTTGAGATCCGGCGTACCGCCCAGGCGGAAGTGGTTAAGCACCGATTGCTTGATGTAGCCAGAGAAAATGGTGCCGTCGATATCACCGTTATACATGCCGTTGATATTTTTCGCATAAACATCGTCCGCAATGCCATAGCTGTGGAAGGTGATCTTATTCAGATCCTGCGGCGGGGTAGACGGCGTGATGACCGGCGGCGGAGTCGGGCCATCCGGCTCCTTGGAGGTCGTCTGAATGGTCACCGTACCGGTAGTATCCGAACGGAACGCCAGATATGCACCAAATTCATCGCTGCCGGCCTTTTCCGCAGAGATGTCAAACACGAAATATTCGTCGTTGTACAGCACGTCGTTAAACCAGATACCCATCGTGGCAACATCGCCCTCGTAGATAACGGAGATCTTGAGGCTGTAGGTGCCGCCCACGGTGTCTACACCGGCGATAGCATCGTTCAACACAATGTAAGAATAACCGTTGTTAGCGATCACGTGACCGTAGCCGGAAGTGAGCGCCAATACGTCGCCGTCAGCTAACAGCTTCCAACCAAGGTCGTTGGTGGCGCCAAAGAAGTTCATGTGCACCTGACCGTTGAAGGTGATCTCATCAAACACCAGGATCGACTTGTCGATGCGGTTGACACCGGCAATCGAGCCGGCATGACCGTCATACAAGCCGCCGGACATTTCATACGTACCGTCCTGAACACCGAAGTCGAACGGATACAGCAACGTATAATCGGTCGGAAGCGTCTCCTTGACAATTTCTTCCGCACCGGACAGCGTGATCGCATTACCGGAGTTGTTATCGTACAAGCCGATCATTGAGCCGGCAATGTGTCCGCCCTTCGACAGCGTAAACGCGTCGCCGGCCTTGATATCGTTGATCCACACTTGGAAGGTGTAGTTTTCACCGGCATCGTCAATATCCAGCGCGATCTTGAGGTTAACCTTCTGACCGATGAGCGTATCCATGCCAAACGTGCTGGCCGGATACAGCTCGTTATACACCGTGCCGAAGGTGCTGTTGTTGATCCGCAGATGATCGTCGGCAGTAACCTCGATAATCAAACCCTGCCAACCGTCAGAACCGGCATAGCGGAACTGCGTGCCGGCACCAAAGGTGATATCGCCATCAAGCAACGTGCCATCCAGCGAACCGCCGTAGGTGCCCCTGCCGGCCAAGTCGCCGACAATCGCCGGGAAAGTGCCGTTAGCCAGCGGATCGAAATCGTACCAGCCGAGATTCGTCAGGTCGGTCGGGATATTCTCATCCACTACCGGGCCGGACGGCTCATCCGGCTCTTGCTCCGGACGCTTGGAGTTAATGGTCACCGTGCCGGTGGCATCCGAACGGAACGCCAGCCAGGTACCGAAGTTATCGCTGCCCTTGTTGGCCGTATCAAATCGGAAGTACTCGTTGTTGTAAAGCACGTCGTTAAACCACAAGCCCAGCTTGATGACCGTGCCTTCATACACGATAG
>JAFUPS010000068.1 GCA_017481085.1 Clostridia bacterium
AGCCTGCTGCTTTATGTGCGACAGAGTTCACTTCAGCGTTTCCTATTCTTTTTGTTTTTTCCTTTGATCACATGATTTTCTTTTCTCGGGTTACCGAAAACTTCTTCAAATAAACAAAACGCGCACAGGAACGTTCCTGTGCGCGTTTTTGGTTTGTGGGGTCATTCATCTGCATACGAGCATGCAAGGGTGGTGAGGATGCGGACGCTTTGTTCCATCTGCTCCACACACGCAAATTCCGTGCGGCTATGGAAGTTATAGCCGCCGGTGCCGAGGTTGGGACACGGCAGACCCATGAACGACAGCCGTGCGCCGTCTGTGCCGCCGCGTACCGGTCGGCTGACCGGCGTGCCGCCGCATTGCTCGACCGCCGCATACGCTTTTTCTACCAGATACCAATGCTCACGGATCGGCTCGGCCATGTTGCGATAGCTATCGGCAATCGCCACATTGACCGTTCGCTCGCCGTAGCGCTGATTTAATCCGTCGGCAATCGTCTGCAACCGCTGCTTTTTCTCCTCGAGCTTATCCGCATCGTGGTCACGCAGAATATACGAAAGCTCGGCCCGTTCCACACCGCCGCTTTGCGCGATCAGATGGAAGAAGCCCTCGTAGCCCTCGGTAGTTTCGGGGCGTTCCTCAGCCGGAATGGACGCATCAAATTCCATAGCAATCCGTGAGGCGTTGCGCATTTTGCCTTTGGCGCTGCCCGGATGCACGTTATAACCGGTGACGGTAACGGTTGCAGAAGCGGCGTTGAAGGTCTCGTATTCCACCTCGCCGACCGCACCGCCATCGACCGTATAAGCGGCATGCGCGCCAAAACGTGCCACATCGAATTGATCCGCACCGCGCCCGATCTCCTCATCCGGCGTAAACGCAATAGCGATGCGCCCGTGCGGCAGCTCCGGATGCCGGTGCAGATACTCTGCCATGCTGAGAATTTCGGCAATGCCGGCTTTATCGTCCGCACCAAGCAGCGTATTGCCATCCGTCACCAGCAGATGCCGACCAAGCAGCTCCGGATATTCGGACATCGCGATGGTCGTGCCGTTTTTCAGCGTGATGTCACCGCCGGTATATTCGATCACCTCCGGCATGATCGGATGCGACGGTACGTCGGCTACTGTATCCAGATGCGCGATAAACCCAATGCAAAAGCCATCTGAGCCGGTATTCGACGGAATCGCACCGTAAACGTAGCTGTGCTCGTCTACCTCGACGTCCACCAAACCGAGTGCACGCATTTCCTCTGCCAACGCAAGGGCCAGCGTACGCTGTTTTTCGGTGCTGGGGCAGGTTTCGGAGCTTTCGTCCGATGCGGTATCAAAACTCGCATATTTCAGCAAGCGTTCCAAAACAGTCATGCTCGTTTCTCCTCTCGCAGCAGGCGGCGCGTTTCTGCAAAAACCGCCTCTTCCCCTTGCTCTGCCAAAATAACAAGCAGGCGTTCCAGTTCGTCAGCGGTCTCGGGGTGCATGAAATACCGCGCCCGGCCATTGAGGAAATACTCCAGCGGGCTACGGTCGGTGTATTTCTCGCCCTGATAAATCTTGCTGGCGGCCATGCGGTCACACAGCATCTCGATGAGATAGCGCAACGGCATTTTTACCGGCTCGATCTTATGCGAGACGATGTTGTAATCCGTCCAATATTCGAAGTGATGCTTATTGCGGCCTTTGTGATGCATCCACGCCGTCGAATGACCGTACAGCTCGCGCTCGACGGCGTTCGGGCTGCGCACGCCCTGCCAATGCTTGGCGCCGGGGATGAATTCGCTCGGAGAATATTTTGACAGATCGTGAAAAAGCCCCTGCCAACCGATGCCGGCGCGGAAGCAATGTGCGATCACCTTATGACGATGCCGCGTGATGGTTGAAAAATGTTGCCATGCGTAGGCCATAGCGATCAGACCTCTTTCCTTTCCAGCAAAACGACGCTCTCAATATGCCGGGTATACGGGAACATATCCACCGGCTGGATACGCGTGACGCGGTAGCCGTTTTGGGTGAGCATACGCAGATCGCGCGCTTGTGTTTCCGGATTGCAGGAGATATACACGACCTTCTGCGGTGCAAGCGATACCAGCGACGACAAAAATTGTTTGCTGCAGCCGGCACGCGGCGGATCGGTAAACACGACGTCGACCTGTTCGCCGGCTTCGGCCAGCCGTTGCATGAATTCGCCGGCATCTGCCCTCAGCACGCGGAGATTGCCGATGTTGTTCAGCTTGGTATTTTCCTGCGCGTTGCGCACCGCATCGGCGTTCAGCTCGGCAGCTATCACGCTTTTAGCATGTGCCGAGGCGATAATGCCGATCGTGCCAACGCCGCAATACGCGTCGATCACCGTCTGTGTGCCGTCCAATCCGGCGAATTCCACCGCGGTGCTATACAGTTTTTCGGTCTGCTCGGGATTGATCTGGAAAAACGAGCGTGCGGAAATGCGGAAATCGTAGCCGCACAGACGGTCAGTGATGGTGCCGGAGCCGTAAAGAACGATTGCCTTATCGCCAAGCACGAGGTTGTAACGATCGGTGCTGACGCATTGCACGATGGTGGTGATCGCCGGGCAACGCTCTGCCAAGGCGGTCGCAAACTCCCGAATGGGCGGAAATTTCTCACGGCCGGTGCCGAGAGCGACCAGTATTTCGCCGCTTTGCTTGCCGACACGGACGGTGACAAAACGCAAAAAGCCCTTGCCGGTACGGTCATCGTAGATGCGCATTTTGAAAGTGGCCGCCAACCGTTTGATCGCTTGTATGATCGCCGTAGCCTGCTCGTTCTCCAACGCACAAGCGTCGACGGTAGTGAGTTTATCGGCAGAGGCCTGCCACACGCCGGACAAAATACGGCCACGTGAGTACCCAAAAGCGGCACTCACCTTGCAACGGTAGTGCAACGGCTCGGTCATGCCGATGATCGGCTCTACGTGACCGAAGCGGCCGAGCAGCCCGATCACCGTGCGCATTTTGTAAGTGAGCTGCTGCGGATACGCCACGTCCAGCTGGCAACCGCCGCATTTTTTATATACAGGACAACGAAACGACGTATCCACTAGCTTTCCTCCTTCACTTTATTGAGATTATTGACGAATCAAGCACGCCACCGTTTCGACGGGTGCGGTGCGTGGGAACCTATCCACCGGCGTGATCTGTGTGGGAACGTACCCGTATTCCTGCAAGCGAGCGAGGTCGCGTGCAAGCGTAGCCGGATTGCAGGAGATATACACAATGC
>JAFUPS010000069.1 GCA_017481085.1 Clostridia bacterium
CGCCGCGGCGAGACGCTGGAAACGCTGCCGTTGGCCGATTATCTGGCGGTATGCGATCTGTTTGAGGACGACGTATACGAGGCTATTTCGCTGGAAACCTGCGTCAACCAGCGCCGCGTGATCGGCGCACCGTGCCCGGATAACGTCCGTGCACAGGCAAAAAGAATGAAGGAGCTGGCTCTGTGAGCCGGCTCTTTTTTTGTATAAAACCCCACCGGACCGTGAAAATTAAATAGTGTAGGGGCGGCAATCTGCCGCCCGTCTTGTCATTCTGATCGACAGCGTGAAAATTAAATACTGTAGGGGCGGCAATCTGCCGCCCGTCTTGTCATTCTGCTCGACAGCGTGAAAATTAAATACTGTAGGGGCGGCAATCTGCCGCCCGTCTTGTCATTCTGATCGACGGCGAAAAATCCGTCTTCTCAAAGACAGATCACCACGCGATGCCTCCGGCACATCTCGCAGTGACAACCGGCGTGTATTCACTATTTTAAGGGGTAGGTTATGGAAAAATCAAACATCCGTGTATTTCTCGTCACGCTGGTTATCAGCCTGGCGATATTTGGGGCAGCAGCGATGTGGCTGATCCCCTCGCCGCCGGAACGGTCGCCGGAACAGCCGGTGACCGTGATGTGGCAGACAGACGACGCTGTCTCGCTACTGCTGGTGCTGGAGGACGGCGACGGCTTTGCCGCTTGTCGGCTGGTATTTGACCCTGCCGGTCGCGCCATCACCGCCGAACAAGTACCCAGTAATCTGCGGCTGGACACCTTGACCGGCACTGCCGGCGAACGCGCCGCGGCGATGCTGGCGACCGTGCCGGCTGATGGCGTGGCGTTTCTCACCCGTCAATCGGCGGCGGCGATGTTGGCGGCACTCGGCAACGATCTACCGCTGACGCTGACCCACCCCGTTACCGTCGCCGATGACCGCGGCTATTTAAACCTCGATATCGACACGCACGTGCTCACCGCCGAACAGGTAGCGTTGCTGTTGCGGCACGAGCCTGATCTGTGGGCAGAGGTTACAGCGGCGGTGGTTAACCGCTACGGCGATGCCGAGCGGTTATTCCGCGAGCTGGTCAACCGCAGTGCCTACACCGATCTGACGGTGGAGGACTATCTGGCCGCACACGATGCTCTCGCCTATTTGTGGTCGTGCAATCACGGTCACCTTTGCCGCGCGGCGGTTTTTGCGCAGGAAAATTGAAATTTGTGCTTGACAATTAGCAGGCTTCATGGTAATATTATTTACCGGGCGCAGGGAGCCGGATGGATTTGGAAGCCGGACAAATACGCGAGTGTAGTTCAATGGTAGAACCCCAGCCTTCCAAGCTGGTCGCGTGGGTTCGATTCCCATCACTCGCTCCACGGCTGCGCTTGCAGTTGATAGGCGCTTGTAGCTCAGGTGGATAGAGCATCTGCCTTCTAAGCAGAGGGTCAGGGGTTCGAGTCCCTTCAAGCGCGCCATTATGTTGGATACGGTGGGTATAGCTCAGTTGGTTAGAGTGCCAGGTTGTGGCCCTGGAGGTCGTCGGTTCGAGCCCGATTACCCACCCCATATAATGGGATGTAGTCTAGTGGTAGGACAGCAGACTTTGACTCTGCCCGGGTAAGTTCGATTCTTACCATCCCAGCCAGAAAAAAGCAGCGAAAGCTGCTTTTTTCATCGCTTAGGGCTGACCGCTATGGATATAAAAGAAACCCTTTCTCTTTAAGCAGAGAAAGGGTTTCTTTTTTTATTCCAAATTGATATTTATAATTGATATTTATACAGCAAAAATTTCCTTGTTTTAGCGGCTTTTTCTTGATTTTTGCATATAGATATGGTATGATAAACTGAATAAATATTGAGAAAAGGAGAGGTGCTGTGATGAAGACTTTGCGCGTAGGGTTAGCCGACCGCGGCTACGATATTCTCATCGGTGGCGGTCTGCTCGACCAAGCAGGCACGTTGATCGCCGATGTGCGCACGCCGTCCAAAGCCGTTGTGCTGACGGACGATAACGTGTGGCCGCTGTACGGCGAGCGGCTGACCAAGGCGTTGGGTACTCTGCCGCACGAGGTCATCGTACTACCGCACGGCGAACAGACCAAAAGCGCCGCCGTGTACGCCAACGTGCTGTCTTGCTGTGCCTCTTACGCTTTGACGCGCTCAGATATCATCATCGCCTTTGGCGGTGGTGTTATCGGCGATTTGGCAGGGTTTGTGGCCGCCACCTACATGCGCGGCATCGATTTCGTGCAAATTCCCACTACTCTGCTGGCGCAGGTAGACAGCTCGGTCGGCGGTAAGACCGCCATCGACCTGCCGGAGGGCAAAAATCTGGTCGGCGCTTTCCATCAGCCGGTTCTGGTGGTAGCCGATACCGATCTGCTACAGACGTTACCGCCGCGCGAACAGGCCGGCGGTATGGCCGAGGTCATCAAATACGGCGCTATCTTCGACGAAGCGCTGTTTGCGCTGCTGGAAGCACACCCTACGTGGGAGACAATTACACCATTGCTGGATGATGTGGTCTACACCTGCTGTGATTGGAAACGGCAGGTGGTGGAACGTGATGAGCGCGATACCGGCGACCGTATGCTGCTCAACTTCGGGCACACGTTCGGACACGCTATCGAAGCGCACGGACAGTACACCACCTACATTCACGGCGAGGGCGTGGCACTCGGCATGGTGCTGGCCGCTAAAGCGGGTATTTGCCGCGGCATTACCCCCCTCGGCACCGATGACCGGCTGGAAAGTCTGTGCGATTCGTTTGGATTACCCATGACCGACCGCTTTACCGCCGAGGCGCTCACCGCTCATTTAACGCTGGACAAAAAACGGGCCGGCTCTACCTTGCGGCTGATCTTGCTGCACCGCATCGGCGACGGCTTTGTACAGCCGCTGACGGTAGACGAGGTACTGTCGCTAACGGAGGCGCTGTGCCATGATCGTTAACGGACGTCCTCACGGCACCGTCTGGTTGCCACCCTCCAAAAGCTATTCCCACCGTGCATTACTGGCCGGTGCGCTGGCCGGAAACTGCCGCATCGACCGGTTGATCTGGTCGCAAGATACGCTGGCCACCTTAAACGGCATCGCCGCACTCGGCGGCGTGTTCACGCGCGAAGCTTCCGCCGCCGTCATCGCCAAGGCGATGGACGGGGGTACATTATCGGAAATTGATTGCGGCGAGTCCGGCTCTACCCTGCGGTTTCTTATTCCCGTGGCGGCGGCGCTGCGCGACCGCACCACCTTTATCGGTCACGGGCGGTTGATGGAACGACCGTTAGGGCCGTACGAGCAGGCGCTGGGTGCACAGCTCACCTTTACACGCGGCGACGGTACGCTGACGGTGGAAGGGCGCTTGACCGCCGGCGATTTCCGTATACCGGGCAACGTCAGCTCGCAGTTTATCACCGGGTTGCTGTTCGCTCTGCCACTGCTGGACGGCGACAGCACGTTGACGCTGACCACGCCGTTGCAATCGCGGTCGTACGTAGACCTCACGCTGGACGTGCTGGATACCTTCGGCATTGCTATTCAAAACGAGGATTATCGCCGTTTCACCGTGCGCGGTAATCAGTCCTACCGCCCGGTGGATTACACCGTGGAGGGCGATTTTTCCGGCGCGGCGTTTTTCCTGGTTGCCGGGGCGCTCGGATGTGCGGTGGAATGCTGTGGCTTAAACGAGCGTTCCAAACAGGGCGACCGCGCTATTCTGGATTTTCTGCGTGCTGCCGGTGCGACCGTCTCGCACGGTCCAAACGGCGGTTTGGTAGTGACAGCCGACACCCTCACCGGCATCACAGCAGACGTGGGCGATTGTCCCGATCTGGTGCCGCCGCTTGGGGCGCTGCTCACCTTCTGTGAGGGCGAAAGTCGCATTGTAAACGCAGCGCGCCTACGCATTAAAGAAAGCGACCGTCTTGCTTCGGTGACCGCCGAGCTGAAACGGTTGGGTGCAAGCGTTGAGGACTTTGACGACCACCTTGTGTTCCACGGTGTTAGCCGCTTGCACGGTGGCGATTGCCACGCGTGGAACGACCACCGCATTGCGATGATGATCGCGATTGCCGCGTTGCGCGCCGACGGCCCTGTGACGGTGGACGATCCGTTTTGTGTTTCCAAATCTTACCCCCAGTTTTGGGAGGATTATCAAGGGTAGCCTATCCCCTTAAGAGGAGTGAATTTCCATGAGCGACATGTTTGGTGAGAAATTGAAGCTCGCGCTGTTTGGCGAATCGCACGGTGCCGGTGTGGGTGCTGTGATCAGCGGTCTACCGGCCGGCTTTGAGATTGATTTCGATGCCATCGCCACGGATATGGCGCGTCGTGCGCCGGGCAACAGCGACCTCTCGACACCGCGTAAGGAAGCGGACGAGGCGGAAATTCTGTCCGGCGTATTCAACGGTCGCACCACCGGCACGGCGCTCGCCGTGCTGATTCGCAACACCAATACGCGTTCCGGGGACTACCAACCGCAATTCCCCCGACCCGGTCATGCGGATTACACCGCAGCCGTTAAGTACGGCGGCTTTCAGGATTACCGCGGCGGCGGACATTTTTCTGCCCGTGTGACCGCTCCGCTGGTGTGGGCCGGCAGTCTGACGCGCCAGATCCTGGCCCAAAAAGGCATCACGCTGGGCGCTCACATCGCGCGCATCGGCACAGTGGAGGACACCCGATTTACACAGCCGGAGGCGGCTGTACTGGACGCTCTGCGCAGCAAGCCATTCCCCGTACTGAACGAGACGGTCGAACAACCGATGCGTGAGCAGATCCTCGCCGCCAAGGCCGAGGGTGACTCGGTGGGCGGCATCATCGAATGCGCCGCCGTGGGCGTACCGGCCGGTTTGGGCGATCCGTTTTTTGATTCGATGGAAAGTCGCCTTTCTCACCTGCTGTTTTCCATCCCCGCCATTAAGGGGGTAGAATTTGGTGAAGGCTTTGGCATGGCCGCTATGCGCGGCAGTGAGGCCAACGATCCCCTGCGTATGCAGGACGGTCGGGTGGTGACGACCACCAACCACAACGGCGGCATCAACGGCGGTATTACCAACGGTATGCCGGTCGTGCTCCGCGTGGCGTGCAAGCCGACGCCATCTATTGCCAAGCCGCAGCAGACGGTCGACCTGACCACCGGCGAAAACGTGGAGTTTGCCGTTCACGGCCGTCACGATCCGTGTGTGGTTACCCGGGCGGTGCCGGTGGTGGAGGCGTGCATGGCGCTGTGCCTGCTCGACGCACTGCTATGAAAAACATCGTATTGATCGGGTTGCCGGGCTGCGGCAAGACCACCATCGGGCGGCAGGTCGCCAAACGTACCGGTCGGGCGTTTATCGATTTAGACGACAAGCTGGTGCAAGATACCGGCATGACCATTCCGGATATGTTCGCACGGTTTGGCGAAACCGGATTTCGCGACCGCGAGACCGCTGTTTGCCGTTCGGTAGCCGGGTGGCAAAACACCGTCATCTCCTGTGGCGGCGGCGTGGTGCTACGCCCGGAAAATATCGACGCGCTGCGTCAGAACGGCACGCTGGTGTTTATCGACCGCCCGGCAGAGGATATCGTTCGCGGCGTCGACGTTTCCGGCCGGCCGTTACTGGCAGAAGGTGCGGAACGTGTGTACCGTCTGGCCGCCGAACGCGACCGGTTGTACCGCGAATACGCCGACGTCATCCTGCCCAACACCGGCGCACGCGCTGATGCCATTGACGCGCTGGTGGCATGGATGACCAAATCTCCCCTGCGGCTGGCGGTCATCGGCGACCCTATTGCGCACAGCCTATCCCCTGCTATTCACCAACCGACGTTGGACGTACTTTGCCCCGGCTCAAGCTACGAGAAAATACACGTGCGCCGCGGCGAACTGGCGAGCTTCGTGGAGACCGCTCGGCAACAGCTAGACGGCTTCAACCTCACCATGCCACACAAGGCGGATATCCTGCCGCTACTGGACGAGATAGACCCAGCGGCCGCCGCCATCGGCGCAGTCAATACCGTGGCGGTGCGCGACGGCAAGCTGTGCGGCACCGGCACTGACGGCGGTGGGTTTTTCACCGCGCTGGCCGAAAAAGGCGTAAAGGTGACCGACAAGCACATCGTCATCCTCGGCACCGGCGGCGTTGCCATCACGCTGGCGGTATACGGCGCTGAGCACGGTATCCGGGCGCTGACGGTCGTCGGACGGCAGGCAGATAAAGCCGCCGCCATCACGCAAAAAGCCGCTTCGGTAGCTCCCTCTTTACTTACAAAAACCTACCCCTTTTCCGACATTGCCGCCGCTTGCCGCGAGGCGGATATTCTCATCAACGCCACTCCGCTGGGTATGGAAGGGGTGGCAGAGGATTGGTCCGATCTGTCGTTTCTGCAGGCATTGCCGCCGCATGCGGTGGTGTGCGATCTCATTTATAAACCGGCGAAAACGGCGTTTTTACAAGCCGCCGAAGCCGCCGGTCACCCCATCCAGAACGGTCTGGATATGCTGCTGTACCAAGCTATTCTGGCCGATGAATTTTACCTTGGCGTAACGCTTGGTCGCCGGCGCATGGCGTCGCTGGTGCGCGAAACGCTCGCCGCAAATGAAAGGAAGTCTTAACCCCTATGATCGTTGTTCTTAAACCCCACGTAGCCCCCGAAAAGGAGGCCGAACTCCGCCAATATATGCTCTCGATGGGCTTTACGGTGCAGGATATCGCCGGTGAGTCCACCCATATGCTGGGTCTGGCCGGTGATACCAGTCACTTAAACGCCGAGACGTTTGCGCGATTTGACATTGTTGACCACACCATCAAGGTGCGCGAATCGTACAAGCTGGCCAACCGCCGTTTCCATCCGGATAACACCGTTATCGACGTCAACGGTCACAAGATCGGCGACGGCTCGATGGCGGTCATCGCCGGACCGTGCTCGGTGGAAAGCGAGGAGCAGATCCTCTCGGTCGCACGGGACGTTGCCCGGTCGGGTGCCGCCTTCCTGCGAGGCGGTGCGTTTAAGCCGCGCTCGTCGCCGTATGCATTCCAGGGCATGGGCATGGAAGGTCTGGATCTGCTTAAGATCGCCCGCAGCAAGACCGGGTTGCCTATCGTCACCGAGCTGATGGACAACTCCTGCCTGGATGTATTTGAAAAGCACGTGGACGTTATTCAAATCGGCGCACGCAATATGCAGAACTTCTCGCTGCTGCGCGAGGTCGGCCGACTGAAAAAGCCGATTCTTTTGAAACGCGGTCTTGCCAATACCATCGACGAGCTGTTGATGGCCGCCGAATACCTCATGGCCGGCGGTTCGTTTGATATCGCGCTGTGCGAGCGCGGTATCCGCACGTTCGAAACCGCTACACGCAACACGCTGGATCTCTCCGCCGTGCCGGTGCTGAAGGAAAAAACGCATCTGCCGATCGTGGTAGATCCGTCGCACGGAACCGGTCATTGGAATTTGGTAGAGCCGATGGCGCTGGCTGCCACCGCCGCCGGTGCAGACGGTTTGATCATCGAAGTCCACAACACGCCGCATCTGGCGCTGTGCGACGGCGCGCAGAGCATTACTCCCGAGGTCTTCCACACGCTGATGGGTAAGATCCAGCGCGTACACGAGGCCGTATCGGACAACTAACAGAAAAGAGGAACGCTTATGTCCACCGAACAGTTGAAAGATGTCCGCGAGCAGATCAACGCCATCGACGAGCAAATGATCGCGTTGCTGCACCAGCGTCAGACGCTGGCAGACGACGTCGCACGTATCAAGAGAGCCAACAATATTGCGCTGGTCGATCCTCGCCGTGAGCAGGAAGTGGTGGAAAAGGTCGCCGCCATGGTGCCGGAAGAGGAACGCGCCGATGCGATGATCTTCCAGCGCATGGTGATGGGTCTGTCCAAATCTCGCCAGCGCCTGCGTCTGTACGGCACCGCCGAGGAATACAGCTTCCCCACGCCACGCCAGCCCAAGGCGGAAACGCCGTTGGTGGCGTTCCAGGGCGTGCGCGGCGCATGGGCAGAAAAAGCCGCCATGCAGTTGTTTGCGGATGCCAGCCTCACCAATCTGGAAACGTGGGAGGACGTGTTCAGCGCCGTGTCGGACGGCGATGCCGATTACGGTGTACTGCCTATTGAAAATTCGCAGACCGGCGGTATCGGCGAGGTATACGACCTGCTTCGCAAGTACGGCTGCTACATCGTGGGGCAGACGTGGGTCAAGATCGACCATTGCCTGATGGCCGCCCCCGGCACCAAGCTGTCGGACGTGCGCGAGGTGTTCTCGCATCCGGAAGGCTTTAAGCAGTGCCGCAAGTTCCTGCGCGGTAAATCGTGGGATCTCACCGGCTGCCGCAATACCGCTGTGGCGGCCGAGCGCGTGGCAACCGAGGGCTCGCCGCGGTATGCGGCCATCGGCTCGGAGCGTGCCGCAGAGCTGAACGGTTTGAGCGTCATCGCCCGGGATATCGTCAGCGATCCGTCCAACCGTACCCGCTTCATTCTGGTGGCGGCACAGCCGGAGTACGACGACACCTGCGATACCGTCAGCGTCATTTTCCGCACCGCACACCGTTCGGGCGCGCTGTGTGACGTGCTGTTCCCCTTGCTGTCCGAGGGTATCAACATGACGCGTCTGGAATCCCGCCCGACCAGCGAGAAGGGCAAATACTGCTTCTTCTGTGACCTGGAATGTCACATTTCCGAAACCCGTGTGCAGGATGCGTTCCGCCAGATCGGCGCTTGCTGCGGTTATTTGGAGATCCTCGGCTGCTACCGGCAGGATACGCCGCAACGATAAAGTTTTGGGGGTAGGTTTATGAAAATTTTGGTTGTCAACGGCCCGAATCTGAATATGCTGGGCGTGCGCGAGCCGGCGCATTACGGCACGCAGACGTTGCCCGAGATCGAAGCGGCGCTGCGTGCACAGGCGGACGAGATGGGCGTGGAGCTGGGGTTTGTACAATCGAACATCGAGGGCGAACTGGTCACGCTGATTCAGCAGGCCCTGGGCGTTTACGACGGCATCATTTTGAACGCCGGCGCGTACACGCACACCTCTATCGCCATCCGCGATGCGGTGGCGGCGGTCAAGCTCCCCACGGTGGAGGTACACCTTTCCAACGTGTTTGGACGCGAGGAATTTCGGCATCACAGCCATCTATCGGCGGTGTGCGTCGGCTGCATCTGCGGTTTTGGCGCAGACTCCTACAAGCTGGCGCTTATCGGCTTGGCAGACAAACTGAAATAAACAAAAAAATCCCGTCCATCCGGACGGGATTTTTTCATGCGGAATATGCGGACGCCTTAAACCGGTAGGGAGCGACGCCCTCGTCGCTCCGCAAATCGCCTCATCCGTCACGCCGACGGCGTGACGCCTTCTCCTCATCAGGAGATGTCTTTTCGGGCGGCAAATTGCCGCCCCTACACGCACACCGGCATTACGGTTTGTCTTGCAACCCTAAAATATAATCCGCCGATACACCGTAATACCGGCACAGCGCAATCAAATGCCGAATCGGCATCTCATTAGCACCGCGCTCGTAGCGCGCATACATCGTCTGTGACGTACCCAGTACCGCAGCGATTTCTTGCTGTGTTTTGTCGTGATCTTCACGCAGGTCACGAATGCGTTTCATATACTCCATTTCCATCACCAAGAGTATATTACCGCAATACAAATCTTTACTATTGACTTTAGTAAATATTTGTATTAAAATATGCACATATTTTCTTGGTAGGTGACTATTGTGAGAAACTCCATATTCGCTTTCCTTTTGGTGGTGTGTTTGCTTTTCCTTGTCGGTTGCGCTGCTATTGACCCGGAAGCTCCAACTAAAATACCGACCACCACCGAATACGGCGGCTCTGCAAGCGATAAACTGCTTCCGCTAACAGGCAAAACGGTAGTATTTCTTGGAGACAGCATTTTCGGCAATAATGATAGTAGCAGCGGTATTGTTCATCAGTTCGCACGCGCTTCCGGTGCGACATGCTATAATTTTGCCTTTGGCGGCACCAAAGCAAAATCCCGTATCTCCGGCGATGAGTGGTCGACGTTAGACGGTGAAAGCCTTGTGCAAGCAATCGTTAGCAACGATTACACCAAGCAGCAGCAGGCGTTGACGACCATAGAAACATCCATGATCGATCTTTTTTCAAAGCGTCTGACCGCCATGGAAACCTTTGACTGGTCTGCTGTGGATTACATAATTTGTAACTGGGGCACAAACGATTGGTTTAGTGGAGAAAGCATCACCAATTACACCGCCGCCATGCATTGGATATTTCAAACTCTTCATGCGAAATATCCCCATATTCACATCATTAAAGCGACTCCTACCCCTCGCTTCATTGCCAACGAACAGGTATGGATAAACAGCAACGAGTGGCATCAAAAATATACCGACCATACACTATCCGATTTCGTGCAAACCGACCTGTATACAGATTGGGGGTCTTTCGTTACTGTTATCAATTGCTACGATATAGGCATTACCGCCGAAAACCGCACACAATTTTTTAACGAGCCGGATTGCACACACCCTAACAACAAAGGAAATGGGTTGGTTGCCGCTTGTTTGGTTGATAATTTCAGCAGTCTCTTTTCATAGCCGGAATAGGTGTGCAGCACAGGTGTTCAAAAAATTTCATCCAGTGGTTGCAATTTGGTCAGTTTTGTTATACAATAAGTTCATCACACTGGTGAAAGGGGCTGCTTGTATGCCATCTGCCAACATTTTTAAGTTTGAGACCAAGCGCAAAAACCTGTATCTGCGTGTCGCCAAGGGGCATTTTGCCACCTGCAACAGCCACAGCAACTACTATGTGGACGTGGTGGCGCAGAAAAGCCGTCTTTCGGAAGCCAAAGCGGTGGCGGAGGAGCTGTGCTCCGAGCTGCGGCTGCATACGGTCGTGGATACGGTGTTGTGTCTGGATGGCACCGAAGTTATTGGCACCTGCCTGGCAGACGATCTCACCCAGGCGGATTACTCTAACATGAATGCGCACAAAAGCATCTACGTAGTCACGCCGGAATCGGTAAACACCAGCCAACTGCTGTTCCGAGACAATATTGTGCCGATGATCGAGGGCAAGCACGTACTGATTTTGGCGGTATCGGTCGCCACCGGTCGCACAGTACAGGCGGCGATCGAGGCGGTGCGGTACTATGGCGGCGAGGTCAGCGGCATTGCCGCCATCTTCGCCACAGTGGATGAATGCGATGGGTTGCCGGTGGTGTCGGTATTTGATCCACAGGACCTGCAGGACTACGCCACCTACAAGCCGTCCGAATGTCCGCTGTGCAAAAGCGGTGTGAAGCTGGATGCGCTTATCAACTGCCACGGATTTTCCAAGCTGTAAACCGTTATCTCGCAAAAATGAAAAGGAAGTGCCGGTTGGCACTTCCTTTTTTGGTTTTCTTAATATGCACCCGGGAAGAACTCCGGCAGGGTGGTCGTGGTGGTCTCGCCACTCTGGTCACTGGATGCTTCGGTGGTCGTGGTGGTGGTCGGCACCGTTTCGGTAACCGGCTTACCGGATGCATCTGTTACCACAGAACCGTCCGCATTGGTGGTCGTCGTATGTCCGGTGACCGCCGCATCGCCGGTGCCGGTGGTGTAACCGAGCGTCGTGGTGGTAGTCGTATCACCGGTACCGACTTCGATATCAATGATATCGCCTTCGCCCTTCCACTCGTCCCACTCGCTGGCCAGCGTGTCGATCTCTTCCTGCGACAGCGTGGACTTGGTGGTCGTGGTGGTCTTCGTGGGCTCTTCATCGTCTGTATTCGCGCAAGCGGCAACCGTCACCAGAACGATCAGCGCCAGCAGCAAAACCAAAAGCTTTTTCATAGGTCAATCTCCTTTTTCCGTATTTCAATAGGCTCTTTTGTTATCATAGCAGATTTGTTTACAAATTGCAAGTGTCTATTTCATCCTCGTTGATCACACGAAATCCGGCGGCGGTGAGCATAGCGGCGGCTACGCCTTGTCCCGGCACCAGTGCGCCGGAAAACGTGCCGTCGTAGACCGTCCGCGTGCCGCAAGAGGGACTGCGGCTTTTTAAGATGACCAGCTCCGCGCCGAAATCACGCACAGCCTGCAGTGTGGTGGCGGCGCCCAGGTGGAAGGCGGCGGTGACATCCTCACCGCGGTTATTGAGCACACGCTCCCCCACGATCTCGGCAGGCGGACGCGGACACGGCAACCCGCCGGCGGCCTCCGGGC
>JAFUPS010000070.1 GCA_017481085.1 Clostridia bacterium
AACTGATCGCGCAAAAGCGTGATCATGCCGACACCGTTTTCCCATTGCACAAAATCCTCATAGAAGGACGCATCCGGCAACGGACGGCCGGCCAGCAAATAAAATTCGTCCGACGGATAAAACAGCCGGATATGTCCGGTAGCAACCAGCTCGTTCCCCAGCGCTTCCATGCGGTCGATCACGTCTGCCGCCTGCTCCGGCGTGAACAGCGATAGCTTTGGCAAGCCTTCGCGGTATTTGGTAAGCCCGACCGGTACCGCCGCCACGCTTTGCACCGCCGGATGCAACAGCATTAGATCCTTCATCGTCTTGGTGAGCTGTTCACCATCGTTCCAGCCGGGGCACAGCACCATTTGCGCATTGATTTTGATACCGGCCTCTGCCAGCCGTTTCAGATGCTTCAGGCTATCACCGGCGAAGCGGTTGTTGAGCATCTTGCACCGCAGCTCCGGATCGGTGGTGTGCACCGACACGTTGACCGGACTGATGTGCATTTCGATAATCCGCGAGATCTCATGCTCCGACAGATTGGTGAGCGAAATGTAGTTGCCGAACAAAAACGACAACCGGCTGTCGTCATCCTTGACGTACAGCGTTTCGCGCATGCCGGGCGGCATTTGATCTATAAAGCAGAATATGCATTTGTTGCGGCAGGTGTGTTGTTCGGACATGAGATAACTGGAAAATTCCAGCCCGATCTCCTCGTATTCCGCCTTGCGCAGCTTCACCACGCGGCGACGGCCCTTGGGCGTTTCCAGCTCCAGCGTGAGCTTGGTATCCGGCAGAAAAAAGCGGTAGTCGAGCACGTCCTCAATGTCATGCCCGTTGATGCTGAGCAGCTTGTCCCCTGCATGGATACGCTTTTTCGCCGCCCGACTTCCGGGCGTTACGCCGTCGATCACGACCATCCGACACACCTCCTTTAACTAGTATGCGCGCCTATACGCGCGCGTAACAAAATAGGGGTGGATATACTCCACCCCTATCGCACGAGACCGATTAGGCTTCCGCCTTCTCAACCTTCACCACCTGGCGGCCATTGTAATAACCGCAAGCCGGGCAAAGGCGATGCGTACGCTTATAAGCGCCACACTGCGGGCACTTCATCAGCGACGGAGCATCCATCTTCCACAGGTTGTTACGACGTTTGTCGCGACGCGCCTTCGATACTTTTCTCTTCGGTACTGCCATACTCTTCAGCACCTCCTTAACGTAATAAGTTTTTTTATTGCAACAATTGTTTGAGTGCTTCCAGACGCGGGTCGATCTCCTTTTCCGCACAGCCGCACGGACCTGCATTCAGGTCGGCGCCGCAGCGGTGGCACAACCCCTTGCAATCTGGCTTGCACAGGCTTTTCATCGGCATTTCCAGCCACAGATCCGCCTGTATCACTTCGTCCAGATCCAACTGATACGAATCGCCTACGACGACCGCATCCACATCGTCACTGTCCGCCTCTGACAGGATCAACAAGTGCTCCGTTTCCAGCATGCCGCCTCGGGAAAAGCGGGCCAGACAACGGTCGCAGGAGCCTTCGAACGTATACTCTACAGTACAGCGCAGTACGACGATACCGCCGGCACCGGTGACAGTGCCGGACACAATAACCGGCTTCGCAAGAGGGTAACCGCCCGACCATTCTGCCCCTGAAAAATCAAGGGTGTCTTGAATCGACAGCTCCTCTCGCTCCCCTGTAAAGAGCGTCCTCACGTTCCACTTCATGTCAAACACCTCAGATACGCCAAATATTATAAACCACCAGGCGATTTATGTCAAGTGCTTTTTCCAACTTTTTATGACGGATTTTTGCCTGCCGCCACCGCCGCTTTCGGCAGTTTTGCCGAAAGCAAAACCGCCCTTCACAAAAAAGAAGTCTGCGCGCGTCAACGTCATTAAGTTGAGAAAGTTGGTCATTCTGAGGAGGGCGTAGCCCGACGTGAGAATCCGTTTTTAAGAATGACGGATTGCCACGGTCGCTACGCTCCCTCGCAATGACGAGCTCAACTGAATGACATCGTGCGCGAGCAGACTTCTTTTGCGTTATTCTTTCACGGGGCGGAGGATGACGAACGGAGTAAGTTCATCGTCCTGGCCGGCGGGATTGTCGCGGATAAGATCCATGAGATCCTTCGCCGTCCAATCCGCCAAATCCGGCGAAACCGCCAGCAGCTCCTGGTTTAAGTCGTTGGCGTCCACCAGCACCATGCTGACGCCGGTCTCATCGTACACCTTTTTGCACAGCGCCTCCGGATTTTCCGGCATGAGCACTGCCAGCGTATGATACACCTCAAAGGACGAATGGCTGTAGAAACCGTCGATACCGGCAACGTCCTGCCCGACGATCTCATAAAACACGCCGCGCTTACCAAACAACCGCGCCACCGCGCCGCATGCACACGCCCACAAAATCAGCGGCAGGCCCTTCATATTGATGGCCAACTGCAGCTTGTACGGCTCGTCCATGCCGATGCCATGCGAATTGCTGGTGGCGAATTTCGACAGAAATTTCGCCCAAAACCCCACCTTGACGTCTTCCATGGCGACGGTGTTGTTCTGGCACATAGCCGCCACCTTTTCGCTGGAAAACAGCAGGTCACCCGGCTGCCAGACCGGCAGAATATACTGCCGCACCAAGCCGACATAATCCTCGCCGCGCTCGACAAAATGCGTCTGCACCGCTTTGCAGGAATAGGTCACGCCGTTCACCGTGCGATCAGCACGCGGCCACACGGTGATACCGTTTTCGATCTCACCGGTCTTGCCGAAATTCAGATTTTCCTTATTGGGATTCATACAGCTTCCGCTTCCTTTTTACCAGAAATTACAGCTCAACAACGTAGCTCTTCACTTCGGCCGGCACTTCGCTGATATCCGCCGAAACCGACAGCGTCACGTTGACGTTGACCTGCTTGGACAGCTTATCCAGCTTCTCCACAAAAGCGGCCAGCGCGGTGAGATCGCCGCCACCGATCTTCATGGTGGACTCCACAAACACGTCAGTCACGTCGTAGTTAGCCGAGCACATACCGGCGATGTAGCCATACAGCGAAGCGAAGCCGAACACACCGTATTCGTCTGCGCAAGCCAAACGGGTCTTATGGCTCAGGTTGAAAGTCAGCGTATTATCCTTTTCGATAAAGACCACGACACCGTTGGAAGCCTCGGTCGCCGCCGCGCACAGATCCAACAATTTCTTGGTTTTACCGGTACCTTTCTTTCCGATCAGAACAGTCAACATAGTTTATTCCTCCATTTTTGTTGATTTATGTCAACGCATTACAAACGCGCTTCCAACGATGCTTTTTCCGACTCGTAGCCGGGCTTGCCCAGCAGGGCAAACATATTCTTCTTATAGCTTTCCACACCCGGCTGATCAAACGGGTTGACACCGAGCATATAGCCCGAGATCGCGCAGGCTTTCTCGAAGAAATACAGCAGATAGCCAAGCGACTCCTCGCTCATATCCGGGACATCCAGCACAAAGGTCGGCGTGCCGCCGTCTGCATGGGCCAGCGTCGTGCCGAGGAACGCCTTGTGGTTGACCTCTGCCATGCTCTTGCCGGCAAGGAAGTTCAAGCCATCAATATTCTCCGGATCTTCTTCGATGATATATTCCTGCTGCGGCTTTTGGAAATTCATGACCGTCTCAAACAGGATGTTGGCGCCATCCTGAATAAACTGACCGAGCGAGTGCAGGTCGGTGGAAAACACCACTGAGCCCGGGAACAGGCCCTTGCCGTCCTTGCCTTCACTTTCGCCGTACAACTGCTTGAACCATTCGTTCAGCATGGTGGCGTTCGGCTCGTAGGAGACCATGATCTCCACCGCACGGCCCTTGCGCAGCATGATCTGGCGGGCCGCCGCGTATTTATAGCAGTCGTTCTTTTCAATGTCCGGGTCGCACAGCTCGGCCTGCGCCTTGGCAGCACCGGCCATCAGCGCGTCGATATCGCAGCCAGCCACCGCGATGGGTAACAGACCAACCGCCGTCAGCACCGAGAAACGGCCGCCGACGTCATCCGGCACGACGAAGGTCTCGTAGCCTTCGCGGTCGGCCAAGCCCTTGAGCGTGCCGCGGGCCTTATCGGTGGTCACGTAGATGCGGCGACGAGCCTCCTCCACGCCGACCGTCTTTTCCAGATACGCGCGGAACACGCGGAAAGCGATCGCCGGCTCGGTGGTGGTGCCGGATTTGGAAATGACGTTGACCGACACGCGCTTGCCTTCGCAAATGGCGAGCAGGTCCTGCAACGCGGTAGAGCTGATGCTGTTGCCGCAGAAATACACGTCCGGCGTATCCTTCGGCTTGGCGTTGTATACCGGCGATTTCAAAAATTCGATCGCCG
>JAFUPS010000071.1 GCA_017481085.1 Clostridia bacterium
CATCTCATCAAGCCGCAGGAGGGTTTATGCACGGCTATGCCGTGATGATATACCATCGCAAAGCGATGGATGATATACAGCCCCGTTGGGGCTGATGATATGCCAAGCCTGCGGCTTGGATAAAAAAAGAAGTAACTTTTGTCAGACAAAAGTTACTTCTTTTTTGGTGCGCGAGATGGGACTTGAACCCATACGTCGTCGACACACGCACCTCAAACGTGCCTGTCTGCCTATTCCAGCACTCGCGCATATGGGCGGTTTGTTTTAAACCGCTTGCCTATTATACCGCACCGCGCCGGGAATGTCAAGAGCAAATTTGAGAGTTTTTCGCTTTTTCACTCGGTATCTGCGTCCTCGCTGTTTAGCTGACGGTATTTCTCCCGCGTGGCCAGTCCGCCGCGAATATGACGCTGTGCTTTGTTGACCTCCAGGATCTCCCGTACCTGCCCATACAGCGCCGGATTGACCGATTTCAAGCGATCCGAAACATCCTTATGCACTGTGCTTTTGCTGATATGAAACCGCCGCGCAGCCGCCCGGACGGTCGTTTTGTTTTCCAGTATGTATTCACCGAGAACGATTGCTCGTTCCTCTACCGCACCTTTCACGCCCTGCTCACTCCTTACATCGTAACTTGTCACATCCTATGCACGGGCAACAGCGTTTATGACGGCGGCAATCAGGAAAATCCAACCGCAAGCGATTGATTTTTGCCACGCACGGTGATATACTAGAAGCAATGACTTTTAAAAGGAACGTGGATATGCTTACCTTTGAAGATTATTCCTATGAAACCCTGCAACAGTACGCCGAACGGATACGGCAATGCCCCCACCGGTCAAACGATCTGTCGGTGGGATCGTTCCTGATGTGGAACGAAGGTACCGGCCTACAATTTGCGGTGTATAACGATACCTTCCTCTGTAAGGTGTATTACGGCGACGATCCGGCGTTTTGCTATCCCTTTGGCAAAGATCCCGACGGCGCAGTGGATGCGCTGATCGAATACACGCGGCAGGAAAACGTGCCGCTGAAATTCTACTGCGTCAGCGAGGAAATGCTTAGCAAGCTGCAAGGCGACAAGCGGTTTGGCACTCTCATGGCGAACTACGACCGCCGATGGAGCGATTATATCTACGACATCAACGAGATGGCGCAGTTTGCGGGTCGAAAATTCGGTGGGCAGCGCAATCATATCAATAAATTCCGCAAAAGCTACGGCGAACCGGATTTCCGCCCCATCTCACAAGACGACCTGCCGGCCATCCGGGACATGCTGACGCAATATCGGCAGCAACACAAAAACGGCGGCTTGGAAAAAAGCGAGTACAAGCACACCTACGACCTGCTGGAGCACTTTGACGAGTTGCACATGCTGGGCGGCGCCATGCACCACAGCGGCAAGGTAATCGCCTTTACAATCGGCGAACTGGTCGGTGATACGCTCATCATCCACGTAGAAAAAGCGCTGACGGAATACGACGGCGTTTATCCCACCACGTTCCAATGCTTTGTGCGATACGTGCTGTCTGTTGCCGATCGGCCGCTGAAATGGGTAAACCGTGAGGACGATTGCGGCGATTTGGGCCTTCGCACCTCCAAAACGCAGTATCATCCCGTGGAGCTTTTGCACAAATATATCGTCAACGTCAACTCCCCTGCCGCCGGTTTGAAGATGCCGCTGGACATACCGTTTGCAAGCGGCTGTCTGACCGATATCCGAGAAAGTGACAAGGCAAGATACTTTGCACTTTCTACCGATAAGGAAAACAACCGCTACTGGGGCTACGACTACGAGGAAGACAAAACCTTTATGCCCGATCCGGATGCCGATGCCTTTTTCAACATGCAGGCGTTTGATATGTCCATTGGCGAATCGGTCAATTTCGCAGTACGCGAGCACGCCGCAGGCGATTTGATCGGTGAAACGATCGTATACCGCTTCACCCCCGACGGTCATGCGGAGATTGGCGGTCGGATCGACCGAGAGCATCAAGGCAAGGGGCTTGGCACAGCCGCCTTTGCCGCTACTGCGGATTTCGCCGAACAGGTATTAAACGTAAAGCCCAAGGCGAAGTGCTACAAACAAAACACACCCTCCTACCGCATGATTACCGGCGCAGGATTCCGGCAAACCGGCGAGGACGATACGTTTTATTATTTCGAGAGATAACAAAACGCACTGCTGAAATTCAGCAGTGCGTTTTATTTTATAGAGATTACAGCTTCATGGCCACGTCCCACGCCTGCCAGATAACCGTACGCAGGCTGCCCACTTGCTTGGCATCACCGATGACGTGTACGCCCTTGGTGGTGACCGGACTGGGTTTATAGCCGACCGACAAAATCACGTTATCTGCCGGAATGTTGATTTCTCTCCCGTCCTTGCCCGCAGCAGTCACACCGTCGGCGCGGATCTCGGTGGTGCGGGTTTCCAAATAAACCGGCACTTTGTTAGCGGCAAAGAAATCGCGCAGGAAGCTGGTGTTTGCCAGGCAGATCTTATCCGACACGATCAGATCGTTCTGCATTTCGACAATGGTGGGCTTCTTACCCTGCAGGTACAGCTCATAGGCGATCTCGCAACCGGTCAGACCACCGCCGACCACCACAACGTTCTCGCCCACCGGCTTGTTGCCAAGCAGGAAATCAATGGCTTCGATGCCATGCTCTGCTGCACCCTTGACCGGCAGTTTATTAGCAACCGCGCCGGTGGCGACGATCACTTCATCCGCACCCAACGCCGCAATATCGGTCACTTCGGTGTTCATGTGAACGTCGATCGGATACTTCTGAATCTCACGGTTATACCATGCGATCAATGCACGGTCTTTTTCCTTGAAGGACGGCGCTGCAGCGGCGATGAACACACCGCCAAGCTTGTCGCTCTTTTCATACAGCGAGACCTTATGACCGCGCTTGGCACAAACGATGGCTGCCTCCATACCGCCGATACCGCCGCCGATAACCGCAATGTGCTTGCTCTTTTTGGCCGGTTCCAGCTTGTATTTATCCGACTGCATCACGCGCGGATCCAGCGCACAACGGGCGATATGGCTGGCATCGTAGATGCTCTGGGCGTTGGCCACGCCTTTGTAATGCGCCATATTGAAGCAGGCATTGTGGCAGCAGATGCAGGGGCGAATATCCTCCATGCGATCCTCGATCAGCTTGGTCACCCACTCGGCATCCGCCAGGAACTGACGTGCCACGCCCATGGCGTCGATGCGACCGTCGGCAATCGCCTGCGCACCGACGTCCGGCTCCATACGACCGGCACACACAACCGGAATATCCACGAATTTCTTGATGTGTGCGACATCTTCGAGATTGCAGTTTTGCGGCATATACATCGGCGGATGAGCCCAGTACCACGAATCGTAGGTGCCGTTATCGGCGTTAAGCATATCGTAACCGGCATCCTGTAGATATTTGGCTGCCTTTTCGCTTTCGGCCATGTCGCGCCCAAGCTCGGTGTATTCCTCGCCCGGCACAGCACCCACGCAGAAATCCTTTACCTTGGATTCCACCGAATACCGCAATGAGACCGGATAATCCTCACCGCAGGCAGCCTTGATCGCCTTGACGATATCCGTAGCAAAGCGATACCGGTTTTCAAAGGAGCCGCCGTATTCATCGGTGCGTTTGTTGGTGTAATTCATGGTGAACTGGTCGAGCAGATAGCCCTCGTGCACCGCGTGGACCTCCACGCCGTCGACGCCGGCCTCCTTGCATAGCACCGCCGTTTTGGCGAAAGCGTCAACGATCTCTTTGATTTCCTTAACGGTCAGCGCACGGCAGGTCATTTTGTCCGACCAGCGGGACGGCAACTCGCTGGGGCTGGCCGACTGATACGGAATGTTGATGATCGGCTTGATGATATCCCGCACGACCGGCATGTTGTGCAGCATCACCAGCGGCGTGGGAACGGCCCACGAACGGCCCATACCGGCCGTGATCTGAATAAACAGCTTCGCACCGGTCTTGTGGATCTCGTCCATGAATTCCTTGAGCTCTGCGAACATCTTTTTGTTCTGATACAACCACTGCCCCATAAAGGTGCTGCGGATGGGGGCAATGCCCGGGATGATCAGACCAACGTTATTGTTGGCCTTTTCCAGGAAGAACTTAGCCGCTTCCTTGTCAAAGTGGTTGCCGGTGTGCTCCATCCAACCAAACAGCGACGTACCGCCCATCGGGCAAAGCACGATGCGGTTTTTGATCTCGACATTACCGATTTTCCACGGCGTAAACAATGCCTCGTATTTTTGATCCATAGCAGTTTGTTCCTTTCGTTTCATCAGCATTCACGCATTAAGCGAATATAGAATTCCACCGCACGGCAAGCGCAATCCACACGAATGCGTTCGTTGTTGCCGTGAATGGTGGCGCGTTCCTCCGAAGTCAGGTCCATGGCCGAAAACCGATAGACCTTATCGGAGATCGCACCGTAGTGACGGCTATCGGAGCATTGCATCATGAGATACGGTGTGACGATGCAGCCCTTCCATGTAGAAGCGACCGCTGTGGCCACGCGATCCCAGCCCTCGCAATCGGTGCGGGAGATACGGCTGGGATTGATGCCGTGCAACGGCGTGATCTCCACGTGATCGTCCCCCACGGTTTTCTTGAGGTATTCGATCGCGCTTTCCACCGTATCCGCCGGATTCAAGCGGATGTTGGATACCATCGTCGCTTCCGGCGGAATCACGTTGGAGGCACTGCTACCGGTCATTTGGGTGAACGCCACCGTGGTGCGGAGCAAAGCGTTCATGTCACCGCCCGACGAACGTGCCAAAATATCCAGCACACCCTTGAAGCACCACAGATTGGCGAAAATCATGCGATAAAGAAAATTGGAGTGACGGCCAAGCGTATCAAACATCTGTGCCACCGGCTCGGACAAATGCGATTTAAACGG
The DNA here is from genome assembly GCA_017481085.1 of Clostridia bacterium. Taxonomy (GTDB): domain Bacteria; phylum Bacillota; class Clostridia; order Oscillospirales; family Acutalibacteraceae; genus RGIG426. The sequence goes on from JAFUPS010000071.1 coordinate 4,922, forward strand.
GTGCTCCAGCACGTTGATACACGCCTTAGAAAGCCGTTCAACAGGCGATCCGGGCTTGGGTGCCGAGGCGTGGCCGCCCTGCGACATACAACGGTATTGCACGTCGGTCATACCCTTTTCAGCAATGCCGATCATACCGCACGGCTGCGACACACCTGGGAATACCTTTTCCACCACCGCGCCGCCTTCGTCCAGCACAAGCGACGGCGTGATGCCGTGTTCCTCAAACCAGCGAACGATGTGAACGGCGCCTTGGCCGTTGATCTCTTCACCGCCGGAAAACGCAAAATAGATGTCGTAATCCGGCTGATAGCCGGCGGCGATCAAATGATCGGCGGCGGTCAGAATGCTACAGAAGGTCACCTTGGTATCCAGCGTGCCGCGTCCCCACAGCACACCGTCCTCCAGCACACCGTCAAACGGCGGTTTTTCCCAGTTTTCCTCGTTGACCGGCACCACGTCGTAGTGCGCCATCAGCACCGCCGGATCACCGGCCTGCTTGCCGGACCACTTAAACAGCAAGGCGCGGTCGGGCAAACGCTCAAACGAGCACGTGGCAAACACGTGCGGAAACAGCCCTGGCAGGCTTTCGATCAAGCTCTCAAATGCGGCCGGATCTTCCAGCGACGAATCACGATAGGAAATCGTCTTGAAGCGGACAAGCATCTGCAAATTGGCGATTGCCTTATCGCGATCGAACGGTTCTTCGGTTTCCTGCACCGGCACAGCCGCCTTCGGTTTAAAGGCCAACGTGCGCACAAGTAACACCGCTATAAACGCCAGCAGCAACGCTGCCGCGATATACCAACCCATAGCGATACCTCCTTACAGCTTGCCCTTCTTGTACATGATGCGTGCCACCGCGATGGTGAACAGCACCCCCACCGGCACCATGATACCGACTTTGCTGGTATCCAGCGCATCAATGCTGATAAACAGCGTGAGCATCAGGATGACCGGCGCAATCGCCAGCTTGGGATTCTTAGAAACAAACACCACGCCCAGACCGCCAAACAGCGCCGGGAGCATCTGGTCGAACGCCGCCGTCAGCGCCGGATTTTCCAGCAACGGCTGCAGCGGTACGATCAAAATCACACCAACGATGATAATGAGCGTGGTGACGATGCTGGAAACCGCAATCGCCACGGTGGACACGATCTCGCCCTCCTCCGAGCTGGGCTTGACCTTGGCGCGCTCCAGCGCATCCAACGCGCACGGCAGCTTGAGGTTGGAGATGTTACCGGTAACGAACGAAAGATATGTACCGCCGGCACCGAGCATAGGAACGTACGTGAATATCTCAACGACACCAACCGCCCAATACATCGGCAAAACAGCCAGCAGGCCGCGGCCGAGCGCCTCCCACTGCGGCACGCAATGGAAAACGATACAGGTGACCGTCGGGACGGCGAGGATCAGCACAAACAGCGTCCAGCCCCACAAGCGGCCGTAATGGTGGATACTATCCATAAAGGTCATATTGTTCTTTTTCATGTTAAGCATCCCCCTTTCTTAAAGCGATACCGCGGTCAGCCAATCAGTGATCGGAATAGCTGCCGCCATACCGCCCACAAGACTGATCGGGAGCGCGTAATCTGTCAGCCAGCGTTGCTTGAGCGCACCCGCCAACAGACCGCAAATAGCCATCAAAACAGCAGAGGTCGCCATGACCGCCACCGGAATAAGACTGGTGAAGTCACCGAAAAACGCCTGCTTGACGTCGCAGAACACATAGCCGAGAAATGCAGAGATCATACCCATAAACATCGCGTTATTGAAGATCTCGCTCCATTTCTTATCGCGCTTTTCCATGTTGATCACGCCGGTCTGGATCTTTTTGGTGAGCAACGGCACCAGGATCAAACCGGCCATAATACCCAGCGTCATCACCCACAAAACGGTGACGAACTCCGAGGCGTCGGTAATGGTCTCGCTCATACTCTTGCCCATCTCGAGCAACGTGGTTTGTGCGGCGATCTGCTCATACGACAGCGAACCGATAACCGACAGGCGCAGCCACGGCACCGCCACACCAAGACTCTTGGACAGCACCAGCACGCCCACCAGAATGGAGACAGCCGGAGCAATGGTAAATAGCGCCGCGGAGGTGGCGGTGTTTTTGATGACCGCCATATCCATGCCGATGGCTTTTGCGCGGCGTACTGCACGCACCAGGAAAAACACCGATTGCGCCAGCACGGCGGCGATCACGATGCTCACCATAATGTACAGTATCGGATGGTTTACGCTAAATTCCATGGGATCAACTCCTACGTGTTAAGATATTACTATTATACCATATATTGCGCATATTGCAAGAAAAAGAAACAAGACGCATGTCAATCCATGCGTCTTGTAAAACATATTATTCTGTCGGCTCGGACTCGGGCTTCTTGTTCATCAGTTCCTTTGCTTTATCGGCAACCGTTTCAATCACACCGGCCAAAGCAGAGGGTTTTGCCGGCGCTTCCACACCGATCACCTGCGCCTCGTTGCCGCGGATAACCAAAAAGCTCATAGGCGTCTTGGAGACCTTTGCACCGGCACCGGCCGGATTCTGGCGTTTTTTCTTACCGGCATCCGTCACGTCCGCACCACCACCGGCAAAACCAACCGAAATCTTGGAGATAGGAATGATGGTCAGATCACCCGAAACGATGGGGTCACCCAAAATGGAGTTAGCGGTTGCCAGCTGAATCGTTTTCTCGGCTGTAAAGGCCAACACCTTTAACAGTGTGCTGCTATTGACGTCTTCGCTTCTCATACTCTTATTCCTCCGCTTGCTTTATTGTAAATCTCAGTAATGCGATACCACCGTGTAACACCATGGCCGACACGGTTGCCGAAAAGGAAAGGGTTGGTTTTTCTTGCTCGAAATCGCAGGATATTCCCACGTCAACGCCGCGCTTGCGCACGTTGGAAATGGTTTGCAAATACCCGATAAACGGGTAAACAGCCGCGCATACCAAGCCGTATTCCATAGCTACATCAGCCGGATCCTCGCCGGCGCATACCGCCCGAAGCTGCAGTTTACTGATCCGCACCGTCTTGAGCAGGCCGCCCAACGGGCCGAGCAGGTTTTTGACAAGAGCAACCATATCCCGGACATCCTGTAATAACTTTTCTTTTTTGGGGGGAGCTTTTTGTTTCTTCTCCCCTTCTGCTTGTTGCGTCTCAACACCCGCTTTGGTTTTGTATACTGTAAAGAACAAAACCTTTACATTGATGCGAAGAGCCTTTTCCGGGTCATAGCAAACCGAAACGCTTATCGGTAGCACCAACAGCAAGAGCAGCAGGAGCAGCACGGCTGCCAGTACAATACCTATTATCTTGAGTACGGTCAACCGGTGCACCTCCCTTGTGCTCTTATTATAATGTTACCACACGCAGCCCGAAAATGCAATCACATCTGCGGCTCGTGCCAAATACCCGATACCACGCGATCAATGCCGGAACCATCGGTGGTGATCTGCAGGTCAGAAAGCCCTGCCTGGCGGAACATCTCGGCGACCGCCGTAGCCTGTCCGATACCGACTTCAACAGCCATCATACCGCCATCGGCCAGGCGCTTGATCCATTTATCCGCAAAGCAACGGTAAAATTTCAAGCCGTCCTCATCGCCATCCAGCGCCATGCGCGGCTCATAATGCACCTCGGTCATCAGATCTTCCAGATCGCCGGTGGGGATGTAGGGCGGATTGGATAAGATGAGATCGGCCCGACCGCGCAGAGCCGGCACGTCCTGCAACACGTCGGCCTGCAACACGCGCACGTCAAACTGCGAGTAATCCACACAGTTATGACGCAGATAGTACAGCGCGAAATCCGAAAGCTCCACGGCCGTCACACGAGCGCGCGGGTACAGCTTACACAGACCTAAGCCAACGCAACCGCTACCGGCGCACAGATCCCATACCTGCGGATTGTGCAGGCGACGTTCCTTTAGGAAATTCGCACCTACCTCACACAGCAATTCCGTTTCGGGACGCGGAATGAGCACGCCCTCGCCCACATGCAACGTCAGCGACAAAAACTCCCAGTTGCCGAGAATATACTGCAACGGACGACCGGAAGCGCGGAAGGATACCGCCGTTTCCACAGCCTCTTGAATTTCCGGCGGCACTTCCTCGTTCAAATAACGCGCACGCTGGCGATGCGGCAGACCACCGATATCTTCCAAAATGCACTCTGCGTCGAAGCCCGGAAATTCACAGCCGGCCTCGCCCAGAGTTTCCTTCATGCGATTGTACAACTCACCGTAAGTCATAATCATTACCACCTATCGTCCTCTTGATTTCCGGGGATCACATCCACAAACGCCGCAATAGCGCATTCGATCATATCGTCCGTCGGCTCTTTGGTCGTGACGTGCTGCAGCCACACACCCGGCGCAGCAATAATGCGCGTTAACAGGTTATCGTGACGGCCGCAAAACTTGATCGCCTCATAACCGATGCCCACCGACAGCGGCAGCAGCAAAATTTTGATAGCCGCACGCAACAGCGACGGTATGCCCGTCGGGATCAATAAACCAATAAAAATACCCACGATCAACATCAAAATCATGAACGAGGTACCGCAACGAGGATGGAAACGGCGCTGTGCGCGGACGTTTTCCACCGTCAACGGCAGATCGTTTTCGTAGCAGAAGATCGTTTTGTGCTCGGCGCCGTGATACATGTACACGCGGCGGATATCCTTCATCAGCGAGGTGGCCGCTACGTAGCCGACAAAAATCACGATTTTCAAAATTCCTTCAAACAGCGATTGCAACACACGGTTGTCCAGCACCTGCGGTGCCAACGGCTTGATGAGGTAATTGTAAATAGCGGACGGCAGATACATAAACAGCCCCACAGCCAGAGCCACACCAAGCACTACGCTGACGATCATCAGCACGGTCATCAACGGCCCTTCCAGCTTTTCCGGTTGTTTCTTCTCGCTCTGCTCCGTACTCGGTTGAGCGTCGGTTTTGGCGGCCTTTTTGGCTTTCTTTGCCGCTTTCTTCGCCGCTTCTTCCTCTTCCTCCAGCTCGGTGAAACCGGACATATCCGCCGATTTCATCATGGATTTATAGCCGGCGATCATGGAATCGGCAAAGCCGAACACGCCACGGATGATCGGCCATTTCGTCCACGCCGGTCGCTTGGCTGTCTCTGTCGGCCAGCTTTCGGTGAGGATTTCGCCCGTACCGATATGGCGCACCGCCATAGTCGTCTTTTGCGGACCGCGCATCATAACGCCTTCGATCAGCGCCTGGCCGCCAATGGACGTCTTTTTACAGGTGTTTTTGCTACAAGAGGTAGGCATGTGCTTAGTTCCTTTCTTTATTTGTCTGCATCCGTGGGTATGGGCAGCGTGACGGTTACCGCCGTACCTTTGCCCAGCGTACTGTCGATCTCCAGTCGGCCGCCGTGCAGGCGAACAACTTCATCAGCCAGTGCCAGACCGATGCCTGAGCCCGGAATGCTACCGTTTTTGTTGACGCGATAAAACTTCTCCTTGATATGCTGTAGATCTTCTTCCGAAATACCGATGCCGGTGTCGCTGATGACGATCTGCACCGTGCCGCCCACGCGTGCTGCCTCGACACGAATAGACGCGCCCTCGGATGCGTATTTTACCGCATTATCCATAATGTTGATAAACACCTGACGGATGCGATCCTTATCGCCCATCAGCGGTGGAATATCCTCGGTTTCCACGTAGTAAAGCCGGATGTTTTCGCGCTCAGCGCGCGGACGGTACAGCAGCACCGTTTCTTCCAGCTCGGCAATCACGTCAAACCGCTCCGAACGCACCGCCAGACGTCCGCCCTGCAAACGGGAAAAATCGAGCAGCTCCTCGACCAGATCGGAAAGGCGGTCGGTCTCATCCGCAATCACCTGCAGACCGCGCTTGGTAAGATCGGGATTGCTGTCGCCTATTTGCGAAAGTGTCTCGCTCCAGCCTTTGATTGCCGTCAGCGGCGTGCGCAACTCGTGCGAAATAGATGAAATAAAGTCGTTTTTCAGCTCTTCTGCCTTGCCGATCTCGCCGGCCATATAGTTGATGGTATCGCACAGATCACCAATCTCGTCGTTATCGCGTTTGGGTATGCGATGGCGGTAGTTACCGGTGGCAATAGTGCGTGCACCGCGACCGATCTCTTTGACCGGGTTGATGATCGAGCTGACAAAATACGAGCTCGACAGCATCACGAAAAACAAAATAAGCATGGCCAATGCGATCAAAATACCGCTGATAACCAGTATTTGCCGGTCGACCAAGCGCAGAGAGACGACCACGCGCAAGCCGCCCGGCACGGCATCATCCTGCCGGATGAGCGTGACCAGAGACATCACACGTTCACCGGACGAATACCGGCCGTTCCACAGCCCATACCCATCGTTGCTTGACGTGGCGGCATCCCAGTCGGCTCTTAGATTGGCATCCGGTACAAAACCGGTAGACGTCATCTGGACGTTGCCGTCGGCATCCAACACCTGTACCTCCACCTGGCTTCTATCGCGGAAATTCGCCAAAAATTCACGCGAAGCGGTGGTCCAGTCATACGAAGAATCCGACAGATAGACCGAAAAGGTACCGGAGGTGGTATCGGCATATTCATACAGCGCGGCCGATACGCTTTCGTAATAGACGTAGCGGAGGGCCATCGTTCCGGCTACGACCAAACCGACCAGCACCAGAATGATTACGCCGACACCGTTGACAAGCCAACGGCCGGTAATGCTCTTGCGGCGCATAGCCGACCCCTCCTTTTTCTTAGAATGCTCTTTTTATTAAGCCGTCCACTGATACCCCTGGCCGCGCACCGTGCGAATATGCACCGGCTCGGAGGGCTCGTCCTCGATCTTCATACGCAAGCGGCGAATGTTGACGTCTACGATCTTTTCGGCGCCCACGTAGCTCTCACCCCATACCTGCCGCAGAATCTCAGTACGTTCCAGTGGCGTATTCGGGTGTGTGAAAAACAAATATAGGATCTGATATCCCACCTGTGTGAGATCCAGCGGTACACCGTCCTTAGTGACCGTACGATTGCGTACGTTCAGCGTAAAATCGCCCGAACGGATCTCCTCGGCCGGCTGCTCACGCGCCGCCGATACACGGCGATACAGCGCATCAATACGTGCAATCAGCTCGGACGGACTGAACGGTTTGGTCACATAATCATCCGCACCAAGGCTCAGAGCCTCGATCTTTTCTGCTTCCTGCGTACGAGCAGACAACATAATGATTCCCATCGTATTACTGCGTCGACGCAGCTCGCGGCACACTTCAAAGCCGTTAATGCCCGGGAGCATGATATCCAGCAAGGCCATATCGATATCGCTGTCGAATTTTTCCAGCGCTTCTTCACCGGAAGCGGCTTCCACTACGCGGTAACCGGCATATTGCAGATTGATAACCACGAAATCGCGGATGGCGGCTTCATCCTCGCAAACCAGTATGGATCGCATATTATCCCTCCTCCGCCAACAGCGAGCGAATACGGCCTCGCACCACGCGCTGATCGAGCGGACAACGTTCGGTAGTCGTTACCGTAAACTCGCGATTGTCGTTCATACGAATGGAAAACAGCAATGCTCCATCCGCCTCGCGGATATCCAAAGTATTGGTCGTACCGTCATACGAGGCGACGGCATCCATCGGCCAATTCTCTTCCGGCCACAACCATTCATAATCATTCGGCGCACAAAGATAGCTGTTGTATATCACCGCCGGTCGGGCAAGCTCAGGATCCCATCGCATCCATGCAACCGTGCGGACCTCTCCGTCCTCATCCAGCATCACCGGCCACTCCATCAGTCCATCGTTGCCGATGTCGGTCATCGGCAACGCTTGCTGACGGAAGGAGGCGGTCGTGCCGCCCTGCAGTTCATCATACAACGGCGCCGTAAGCTGTTTGCCGTCCCACACCAGCAGTTCGGTGATCAGGCCGGTCTCCTTACGGCCATCCACTGCGATCTCGACCTGACCGGCGTGATTGACCGATATGTGACTATCGGTATAACGAATGACCGAGCCGTCTACCGTAGCGGTCGACAGCGTCTCGAACAGGCCGCCATCCACCGTTACCAGCTTGGCAGTGCCTATCGAATCCGTTTGCAGGTGCAGCAGCACAAAATCGTCTCGCCGCGTATCGCTGACCGGCGCGATGACCACGCGGCTATAAAGACTGCTGTAGCACTCCAGCAACTCACGGTCAACAAACCGATAAATACGCAAATTGCTTTCACGCGTGCTACCGATGGACGAGCCGAGAAACAACGCATTTCCACCGTCGCCAAAGACGTTGCCAAAGCGAACCTCCTGTATGGTTGCACTGCCGGTCGCAACATCCGCCACCGATCGCCATTCATCCTCGGTTTGGCTTAACAAATTCATGTGAATATCCGTGCTTTCGGGAGAAGGCAGGTAAAACACAATAGCCTCTCGCTCCCCATCGCCGTTTAAATCTTGCAAAATAAAAGCCGAACGATATTCGCCCGAGGTGGGAAACTGCAAGCGATAGTTGATCTCGGAAGCATCGGCAGATGCATGCAGATACGCCTCAAAAGCCGCCTGAATGCTCGCCTGCTCACCAACAAGTCCCGGCGGTACCAACTGGGTCTGAATGCGTAGATCAATGCCGTTACAACCGCTCAACAGCAGACAGACGGCCAGGCATACTGTCAGCCATAAACGTTTCATGCACACGTCTGTCCACCTCCTATGCAAACAGTATAGCATACCAATGTATATTATATGTTTTTAGAATGAAAAAGTCAAGAAGCAGCCACCGGATTTCCCCTCTTTTGCGTATTTTTACGGCAATAGCTCTTGTATTTTTCAAAATATATGTTAAAATATTAAGTTAGAAATCCAAAAAGGAGGACTTGACATGGATAAACAAAAGTTTTACATCACCACTGCCATTGCGTATACCTCGCGCAAACCGCATATCGGCAACACCTATGACATCGTGTTAGCGGATATGATCGCGCGGTATAAGCGAATGTGCGGTTTTGACGTTCATTTCCTCACCGGCTCGGATGAGCACGGTTTGAAGATCCAGGAAATTGCCGAACAGACCGGAATCTCCCCCAAGGAATACGTCGACGGCATCTCGCAGCAGATCAAAAACGTGTGGGATTGCGTAGACGTTACCTACGACCGCTTTATCCGCACCACCGACGACGATCACGTAGAGGCTGTCAAAAAGATCTTCACCAAGCTGTACGAGCAGGGTGACATTTACAAGGGCGAATACGAAGGCAAATACTGCGTGCCTTGCGAGTCGTTCTTCACCGCCTCGCAATTGGTAGACGGCAAATGCCCCGATTGCGGCCGCGACGTCATTGATGCCAAAGAGGAAGCCTATTTCCTGCGCCTCTCTAAGTATCAGGATCAGCTGATGAAGTACTATGAGGATAATCCCGACTTCTTCTGCCCGGAATCCCGCCGCAACGAAATGATCAACAACTTCCTAAAACCCGGATTGTCGGATCTGTGTGTGTCCCGTTCGACCTTCACGTGGGGTGTGCCGGTGGAATTCGATCCGCGGCACGTCATCTACGTGTGGATCGATGCGCTTTCGAACTACATCACCGGTCTGGGCTATTCGCCGGACGGTAGCAGCGAGCTTTATAAGAAGTATTGGCCGGCGGATCTGCACGTCATCGGCAAGGATATCGTGCGTTTCCACACCATTTACTGGCCGATCATCCTCATGGCGTTGGGCGAACCGCTGCCGAAGCAGGTGTTGGGGCATCCGTGGTTGCTGGCCGGTGAGGACAAAATGAGCAAATCGCGCGGCAACGTGCTGTACGCCGACCGCTTGGTCGATAAATTCGGCTCGGATGCGGTGCGGTATTATCTGCTGTCCGAAATGCCGTTTGCGCAGGACGGTACCATCACCTACGAGAGCTTTATCAACCTGTTTAACAGCGATCTGGCCCACACGCTGGGCAACCTGGTCAACCGCAGTATTGCCATGACCAACAAGTATTTCGGCGGCCGCATCAGCAAACCGACCGAAACCGACGAGCTGGACCGCGAGGTACAGGCGTTCGCGGCCGAGACACTGGCGGCTTACGAGGAACTGATGAACAGCTATCGCAACGCCGATATGGTGCGCACGGTCATCAACCTCGCCAAGCGTTGCAACAAATACATCGACGAGACCGCACCGTGGGCGCTTGCCAAGGACGAGGCCAACAAGGCACGTCTGGAGGCAGTCCTCTATCACCTGCTGGAATGCATCCGTCTACTGGCACTCATGCTGCAGCCGATCATTCCGAAGACCGCGGCAGCGATCTTTGAGCAGATGAACGTACCGGCTGAGCTGACCGATTATCTGACCACCGCACAGTTCGGCAAGGCAGAGAGTTTTGCGGTCGGCACACCCTCCCCGCTGTTTGCCCGTCTGGATGCCGAAAAGGTGCTGGCGGAGCTGCATGCCGAGGACGAAGCCGCTGCCGCACCGGCTGAGCAAGCGGAAGAGGAAACCGAAAATGTGGTGTTCCTCGACGAGATCACCTTTGACGATTTCATGAAGATCGATCTGCGCGTGGCGAAGGTCGTGGATTGCGAGCCGATCCCCAAGGCGAAAAAGCTGCTTAAGCTGACTTTGGACGACGGTAGCGGTACGCCGCATATCGTGGCCTCCGGTATTGCGAAATGGTATCAGCCGGACGAGCTAAAGGGGCGTAACGTCATCGTGGTCGCTAACCTCAAGCCGGCGACGCTGTGCGGCGTGGAAAGCTGCGGTATGATTTTGGCGGCGGATGCCGGCGATGCCGCGCAGGTACTGTTTGTTGACGGCGTTAAGCCGGGTAGTCGGGTGCGCTGAAATGGCATGGATCGTAGATACCCATGCTCACTATACGGACGAGGCGTTTGACGAGGACCGCTCCGAGTTGCTGGCCTCTCTGCCGCAAAAGCAGGTGAAGCTGGCGGTGACGGCAGGCTCCTCTATGCACAGCTCCGCCAAGGCGGTGG
>JAFUPS010000072.1 GCA_017481085.1 Clostridia bacterium
GAGCGCGTGCGCATGGCGCTGGCCGGCGGTGCGGACGTGGTGATCGAGCTACCGGCTCCGTGGGCGCTGTCGTCGGCGGAGGGCTTCGCACGCGGCTGTGTGTCGCTGTTGGAGGCGCTGGGGTGCGTGGACGCCATGGCGTTTGGCAGCGAATGCGGCGACGTGGATAAGCTGACCAAGCTGGCCAATTTGATGGATTCACCGCGGTTTGGCGAGCTGCTGCGCTATCGCATGAGCGGCGGTCTGTCCTATCCCGAGGCACAGCAAAAGGCGCTGGAGGAGCTCACCGGCCCATCCGCTGCCTCGTTACTGGAGGGCGCGAATAACACGCTTGGCGTGGAATACATCCGTGCGATGACGAGCCTGCGCCCGTTTACCGTGCCGCGTGCCGGTGCGGAGCACGACAGCGAAATTCCGCTGGACGGTCTGGCTTCTGCCTCGCTGCTGCGTAAAATGATCGCCGCCGGTCGGTTGACCGAGGCAGCACGCTATATGCCGGCGGATTGCCGTCCTATCTTGGTCAATGCGGCCGAGCAGGGGTTGTGTCCGGCGTCGGAGCAACGTGCCGAGCGTGCGCTGCTGGCGCGGTTGCGGCTGCTTACGGCGGCGGATTTTGCCGCGCTGCCGGCCATTTCGGAGGGTTTGGAGAACCGGCTGTATGCCGCCTCGCGTGAGGCGATCTCGTACGAGGACCTCATTGACCGTATCAAGACGAAGCGTTATCCGCGCACGCGTGTGCAACGCGCGGTGTGGTGCGCTTACCTCGGTATCACCGCCGAGGATGCCGCCGGTCTGCCGCCATACGTTCGTGTGCTGGGCATGACTGAAAAGGGGCTGGATGTTCTGCGCAGCGCGCGCGAAAACTGTCCGCTGCCCATCATCACCCGTGCCTCGCAAGCCGAGGCTCTCACCGGTCAGGCTCGCCGCATTTGGGAGCTGGAGGCGCAAGCCGCCGACCTGTATGCGCTGGCGTTGCCCAAGCCGTTTGCGTGCGGTCGGGAATATACCGCCGGTCTGATCAAATACGAGCCGAAGGGCATCTGAATAACCACCGCCTTGCCGGATACACTATCCTCAGCGGAGTATTCCGCAAAACAAACGAGGAGGGAACGAAGTATGGCTAAGCAGAACAGCAATCAGTCTCGTACCAACAGCACCAACCAGAATTCCAACGCGAACAAGAACGCCAACCAGAATGCGAACAAGAATTCCAACAAGAATTCCAACGCGAAGAACTCCACGAAATAACGAATTCACGCAAAAAAGCCGGGGATCTCCCCGGCTTTTTCGTTTGGAAAGGGTTATGTACATGTTTCGGTTACCGTAGGGCAGGCGGATATTCTCCACAGCCTTGGCCTTCTCACACGGCGACGCTGGTGGCGAAGCGGAAGTAGGCGGCCACCTTGTTAAGTGCCTTGCGGTGTGCCATAAAGGCCGCGGACGGCTCACGCTTGATCTGAATGGCGATGGATTCCCACGGATCGGCATACAGATAGCGTAGCCGCAGCACGCGGCGCTCCATCGAACTGAGCGTCGGCGTGTTGCTGATCTGGTAGCGGACGCTTTCCCGCAGTGTCCGGAGCTTGTCCTCCAGAACGTGCTTTTCGCGGCGAAGCTCGTCCGCATCCATCGACCGGTCGAGCTCGTTTAATTCCTCGTGGATCTCCTGCAATCGGATATCCCAATCCACACATTGCTTCCAGGTTTCCTTCAGTGCCACGCCCTCCACCGTTAACGGCTGATAGCAGCAGCGGCTCATGCACACCACTCCCTTTCGCTGGTGACGCAGCGACATTCCTCCACGCATTCCGCGCAGACGACGTCGCCGTCAATGTCGTAGTAGTACTCATCGAAGATCGGTGAGTCGCACCACGCGCAGAGCTTACGTTCCTGTTTGATGGCCGCATGAGGGCAGCCGGACGCACAGGGACTCTGCAAACAGATTTCACACATGCGGCATCCTCCTTTTGTTTTGCCGAACAAATGTTCGATTTGATGGTTGCATTATACCATCCGGGAGGGCGTTTGTCAATGCAATGCTACTGCAATCCTTCGAAATATTTTGGCAAAAAATGAAAAAAATCGTGGAATACCGCAGTATTCCACGACGTTTCCCGTTAGTTCGACGAATCTTTTTTCTTCAGCTTCAGCTTGGTGCCGTCCTCTTGCAAAATATAGGTATTGTTCAGCTGCGCACGCAGGCTGGCTTTGTAGGCATCAATGTATTCACGCCGCAGCACCGCGCGTTCGGCGGTTTCGGCTTCGGTCAATCCCACCGTCTTGGCCTTGTGCGCCAGCTCGTTGATGCGGTCTATCTTTTTTTGGTCCATGTCTGTCACCTCACAGGGAGTATAGCACACTTTTTTCTTTTTGACAAGTGGGTGTGCTTATGGTATGATAAGAATGTAATATTTGCGCACGCATAGGAGAGATACGGATGGAAAAATGGGGAATTATCGGGGCTATGGATTCGGAGGTCACGCAGCTGATCGCCGCCATGACCAACGTGAAGACCGAAGAACACGCCGGCCGCACGTATTATGAAGGTACGCTCGGCAACCGGCAGGTGGTGGTGCTCAAATGCGGCATCGGTAAGGTAGCGGCGGCCATCGGTGCACAGGTGCTGTGCGATCTGTACCACGTCACGGCGCTTATCAACACCGGCGTGGCCGGCGGTCTGCATCCCGCGCTGGCGGTGGGGGATATCGTGCTGGGCACCACCGCGGTGCAGCACGATTTCGACGTTACCGCCTTTGGCTACGTGCGCGGATATATGTGCACCGGCGAGGACGGGCAAAAGCCCACGGTGTACACCGCCGATGCCGGCTTGGCCGAGCGGTTTTATGCCGCCGCCGCGCCGCTTTTGGGCGACAGCAAGGTGATCGAGGGTCCGGTCGCCACCGGCGATCTGTTTGTGGATTCCGGCGAGATCAAGCAGCGGTTGATTGCCGAGTTCGGTGCAGCCGCCGCCGAGATGGAGGGTGGCGCGATCGCGCAGACCGCCACCGCCAACGGCGTACCGTTTTTGCTGGTGCGCGCCATTTCCGACCTGGCCGATCATCAGGCCAACGTCAGCTACGAGGAATTCGAGCAAATGGCGGCCGACCGTTCCGCTGCCATCCTGCTTGCCATGACCCAGCAGTAAAATCTCACCGTCCGTTTCAGGATATACCTGCTCTTTATAAGGAGAATGCCATGAGGGTTTATAAGGTTATGTGTGTATTGCTTGCATCGTTGTTGATGCTGGCATTAGCAACCGGGTGTGAATCGTATAGTGGGCCATACGTTTTTTGGCGGCAAGATAAAAGCAATGTGGAAAAAGTCGAAATTTGCTCCTACGACTATCAAAAAGAAAAAAGAACGGTTATTGCTGAACTGCCTGATGAAGATGTCGAGAACATATTAGATGATATTTCTTCTCTGCAGTGTTTGGAGTGGGGCCCCGGAGATCACCCAAGGGAATATGGAATACTTTTGGTTTGTATCACGTATTTAGACGGCGAAATAGAACTGATTGGATATGGTAATATCGGCTACATAACCCCCGAAGGTGTGCATGGACTTACGCCCTATTTTATCGCTCATAGCCGTAAATTCTACGATTTAATTTGTAGATATGTAGATGAATCCCTGCTTCCGGATATGAGCGAGGAGTTTCCGCAATGGTATCCCCAAACTTAAGATTGCCTTTTTCCGAAGAACGCTTACGAAACGAATGAATTTTTCACCGCCTGCTCAGCCGAGTGGGCGGCTGTTTATTAGAAAAATATTTTGTTCGAATTTTGCGAACAAATGTTTGACAAATGCAAAATTATGTGATATACTGTCGGTGAACGCTATGGAAAGGGGCTCTTTTTATGGGTAAACCGCTCACCGAAAAACAGCAAAAAGTATTAACATATCTGCAAGACCGTGCGCAGGAGGGTGTGCCGCCTTCGGTGCGCGAGATCTGCCTGGCCACCGGCATTAAATCCACCTCCACCGTGCACGCATACCTGCGCCTGCTGGAGGATGAGGGCTATATTAGCCGCGAAAGTGGATTAAACCGTGCCATCCGTATGCCCGGCGATAACGTTGCGCGCATTCCGCTGCTTGGTAAAGTCACCGCCGGTATGCCCATTCTGGCCGTGCAGGAGGTCGAGGATTACGTGCCGTATTCCGGCGGTCGCTATCCGGCCAGCGAGATGTTTGCGCTGCGTGTGTCGGGTACGTCGATGATCAACGCCGGCATTCTGGATAACGATATCGTCATCGTCCACCGCACGCCGGTGGCGCAAAACGGCGATATCATCGTGGCGCTGGTGGGGGACGAAGCCACCGTCAAGCGCGTGTATTGGGAAAATAATCAGGTCCGCCTGCAGCCGGAAAATCCGGAATTTGCCCCCATTATCGTCAATGAGGTCGTGGTGCTGGGCAAGGTCGTTTCGCTGCTTCGCAGCTTTGGCTGATACGCAAATCAAGCAACCGCCGATGTGAGTTTTCACATCGGCGGTTTTATTCGTTTTACGGAAACAATAAAAAATAAAAAGTACACTTGACGATTTTAGACAAATCCGTTATAATAAAATGGACAATAATGGTGAACTGTCAATAATCGGCACAAAGCCTTTTGGCAGATGCGATTTATTGTTTCAATCGACAACCGTCGGTTGATCAAACGTAAGGGGGAAATTCCGATGAAAAAGACGATTTCTGTGATCCTGGCGCTGATTATGATGATGGGCTTGCTGGCAATGCCGGTCGGCGCAACAGACGACGTGGCTACCCGCGTGTACGTCGATGCTCCGGCGCAGGTGTTCAACGGCGAGGAAATTGTGGTAGAGCTGTACGTCAATGGCAACGTAGCTGCCGGCGGTGTGCAGGGCACCATTGCGTATGATGCCGACGCGTTTGATTACGTCGGCGCCGACCTGCGTAGCGATGTCGTGGCTCTCGGCAACGTTGAGGACGTTACCGTTAAGGCGGACGAGGATGCCGGTACGGTCAATTTCGTGTGCCTGTCTAACGTGGACGGCGGCAAGGCTCCGGCTGATGCATGGGTGACGCTGAAGTTCACGGTCCAGGCGACCTCGGGCCAGTATCTGTTTTCGTTGTCCAACGTGAAGGCGGCCGATAAATCCGGCACTACCAAGCTGGACGTGACGCAGATCAATAAGTGGACGGAAGTGATCACCGGGTCGGATGCCCAGATGAAGGGCGCGACCATTCGTACCGATATTGCCAACCAGGGCATCCGCTTTGAGGGTGCGCCGGATCTGTCGAAGCTGGATCCTGCTATCATCAAAGAAGTGGGTATTGTTATCATGCCCAAGGCTCTGATGTATGAGAACCAGGACCTGACGATCGATCTGATCGGCAAGGGCGGCGCCGAGCCGGCCATCGCCAAGATTACGGCAACCGATAATGCCGCCCTGCTCGACTTGATCAAGAACGGTGAGGCGCTGTATGCCACGCTGACCAACGGTATCACCGGTGGCCGTGCGAACATGGAGATCGTCGCGCGTACGTTTATTGTGGATGAGACCGGCTCGGTGCACTACAGCCACAACGACATTGCGGATAAGAACGTTACCGACGGCGAAGCAGTCAAATCGCTGGTGTCGGTGGCGCAGGCTATCGCCGCTAAGGAGATCGCCGGCGGTGCAACCAATACGCTGGGCGACCTGCTCACCAAGACCGATGTGCTGGAGAACGACGAAGTGACCACGCTGCTCACCTTCTGCCGTGATAATTACGATTATCTGGAGGCATAAGGAGCTCTGCACGTAAAACAACACAAAGCCGATGCGGAAACCCCGCATCGGCTTTTCGCTATGGATGGTGCTGTATGAAGACGGTTATCCCACATTACTATACGCAATTCCGTTGCATTGCCGACCGCTGCGTGCATTGCTGCTGTATCGGCTGGGAGATCGACGTCGATGCGGATACGCTGGCACGCTACCGCACGGTCGGCGGCGCGTTGGGCAAGCGTCTGGCGGCGCAAATTGTCGACGGCGCGTTCGTGCTGGATGCGCAGGAGCGCTGCCCGTTTTTAAACGCGCAGGGTCTGTGCGATATCATCACCGAGCTGGGGGAGGACGCTCTGTGCGAGATCTGCGCCGAGCATCCCCGGTTTCGCAGCTTCTACAGCGACCGTGAGGAGATCGGGCTGGGATTGTGCTGTGAGGAAGCCGCCCGTATGGTGCTCACACAGACACCGCCCGCCTCCTTTATCGAAACCGGCAGCGAGCAACCGACACCGGAGGAACAGGCGTTTTTCGCGTTTCGCAAGCGGCTGCTGTCGGTTGTGCAGGATCGCTCGCAGCCGCTGTCGGCACGCCTGCAGGCGGCGCTGGATATGTGCGGTGCGGCGGTGCCGGATAGGGATTGGGCGGCGGTCTACCGCGCGCTGGAACGGTTGGACGAGAGCTGGACGCCACGGCTGGCCGCGCTGCAGTTGCCGCCACCGCCGCTTGCGCCGGAATGGGACGTGCCGCTTGAGCAACTGGCGGTTTATTTCCTGTTCCGTCATCTACCCGGTGCGCTGGAGGACGGCCGCTTGGCCGAGCGTGTCGCCTTTACGGTGCTCAGCACGCAGGTGTTGCAATCGCTGTTCGCCGCCGGTGAGCAGAGCATGGCGGCGCTTATCGAGCTGGCGCGCGCCTATTCCGCCGAGATCGAATATTCCGATGAAAACGTCGACACCTTGCTGTGCCGATTGAGCCGATAATCAAATTGCCCCAAGCACCTGGCTTGGGGCAATTTTTCTATCCTAATAAGCGATCCCAGTCAAATAATTCGCCGGGATCGGTCTTTTTTGGGGCGTATTCGTTGTGCCCGATTACGTGGTCCTTGTCCATGGGAATGTCGTTACGTGCACAAATATCCGTTACCAGCGCCTTCAGCGAGGCGTATTGCGCATCGGTAAAACCGATTAAGCGTTTATCCAGCTTGGCGTATTCGTCAGCGGAAAAATAGGGAGACATATCCCTTGGCGAGCCGATGCCGACAATTTCGATGCCGACGGAATAATGGTTGATGCGATTGGTGTAGTGCGGATCGTCCTTCCACGTGCCCTTACCGGCATGTCCGGCCATCAAATTCTCCGGTACGTAGCAATACACCGTGCCGTCCCGGTCGATAATGTAGTGTACGCTGAGCTCGTTTTGCACAAAAATGGAACGGATGACGTCCATGTTATACGGATCGGTAGGGGACAGCATGACCGCACTCGTGAAATGGAGCATAACGAACTCCGGCTTGCCTTGCCGTACTTCAGAAAATGTCTCTTCCGGTAGCAGGAACTGCTTGATAGCCCCCTCGTAAACGTATGTGTTGTTGGGATATGCTGTGGCTGTGTCGGTCGTCGTGGTTTCCGGTGGCGGCGCATCGGTGGCGGTTGCACAGCCCGATGCCAGCATCGTTATACAAAGCAATGCTGTCAGCCATATTTTTACCTTCATAATATCCCTCGTTTTTTCAGCAGCGATTTTCTTTATATTACCGCACTATCTTCCAAAAAGCAAGTCCTTCTGTCCCTCATTCTAAGCGCAGCGAAGAATCCGCTTCTTTCGCGAATTCCGACATTTTCCGGTTGACACGGGTGCATTTTTTGCATATAATAAAGAAACGGTCATGCAACCGTTGAAATGGGGGCGTAAAGGTTTCGACGGGGATCGTGAGTCATGGTAAGCGGGTAGTGGCTGTCGACCACTATAAAACGGCAAAATCATTAAATTAAACGACAACAATAAAGTTGCTCTCGCTGCCTAATTAAGGCGGCCGTCCCGGCCGGTAGTACCGCGGACCGGTTTAGGGGCGTGTATGAAGCGGTGAACGTGAACAGAGGCTTGTTGCCGCCTCTGTCATGACTTGGCAACTACCGTAATCCGAAGCCTGTTTGTCGGCGTCGGATGAGGGGAATCTCAAAAGACGATCTGCACCCGGAGAAAGCTGTGGCAAGTGGTTTTCGGACACGAGTTCGACTCTCGTCGCCTCCACCAAAAATCGACAGGTTTCGACCTGTCGATTTTTTATCCATTGCGAAAGCAATGGTATATCATCACGCGCAAGC
>JAFUPS010000073.1 GCA_017481085.1 Clostridia bacterium
AAAACTGCAAAGCATTCAAAAATGTGAGATTTTTGATTCGGAAACAAAGAAAAAAAGGTGGTAATGCTGACGCATTGCCACCTTTTTTGATGCAGTTATACGACAAAAATCACCATTTTTGAACGATTTATCCCTATGACGCATCGCCCTTGGGCGGTTTTTTATTTCTTTATATTTGCCTCTTGCTTATAAGTAAAGTTTGGTGTATAATACTTATTTGTAGAAATATGCCATTTGCAGGGGGTGAGTGTGTGGCGTATCAATGGAACGGTGCGGTGATGTGGGATACCGTCACGTTGCCGAAAGTAATAGGGAATTATCTCAAGCTGGCCAGCCCGTTGCAGTGGCAGGTGCTGCTGTGGATGGCTACGCAAGGCCGTGGCCAGGGGGATGCCGCCGCTTGTGCCGCCGCCCTCGGAGCCCGTGTGACCGAAGCCGATTGCGCCGATGCACTCGCTTTCTGGGTGCAGGAGGGCATCCTGCAAGAGGACGGGCAACCGGCCGCTCCGGCACCGACGCCTACACCGCCGCAACCGGTCGAGCAACCGGCATCGCCGGCCAAACCGCCGGTGGTGCGTCCGCACATCGACGTCACCAAGCTCGCGCAGGCTGATAGCGGTTTTCCGTTATTACTGCAGGAGACTGCCAGCCGGCTGGGTAAGGTGTTATCGCCGCACGAGATGGAAAAGCTCGCCCTGCTGATGACCGAGCGCGATCTGCCGGTCGAGGTCATTCTGATGGCGGTGCAGTATGCGATCTCGCAAAACAAACGCTCGGTGTCGTATGCCGTGCGCGTGGCGGATAGCTGGGCGGACGACGGCATCTTCACCATCGAGCAGGTCAACGAACGTCTGTGCCGCGAAAAGCAGCAGGAAGAAGCCGGCAACCGCTTACTCACCTTGCTGGATACCGAGGACCTCAAGCTGACGCTTGCCAATAAAAAAATGATTGCCGTTTGGTTTTACGATTGGTCGCTGGGGGATGCCCTCATCCGCTTGGCGTACGACCGCAGCCAGGGCAAAAAATCCGTCATCGGCTATATGAACCGTTTGCTGGAGTCGTGGCATGCCCATGGTCTGCTCACACCGGAGCAGGTGCTGGCAGACGAAGATCCGCACAAGCCCAAGACGGTCGCCGCTCCCTCGGGTGACGGTGGTTTCGATATGTCGAAATACAGCGCTATGCTGGAAAATCACGTGCCTACATATAAACGGAAGGAGGAGGACGCATGAGCTATAGCCCGGAAGTATACCGCGCCGCCGAGGATGAACTGTCCCGCCGCCGCACCGAAGCCGAACAGCGCGCCAACGCGTTGCGTGCGCGCATGACCGCGCAAAATCCCCGCATTGCCGAGCTGGAGCTGATGATGCGTGCTTCTGCCGCCGAGGTCGCCCGTGCGGTGGTTAACGGCGGAAATGTGGAGGAGGTCGTGGCGGAAATGCGCCGCCGCAACGAGACCGCTCAGAAGGAGCTGGCCGATATCCTGCATGCCGCCGGTGAAACGGTGGATAACTTTGCACCGCAGTATTCCTGCAAGCGCTGTTCCGATACCGGCTACGTCGGTCGCGAAATGTGCGAGTGCTTCCGCCGTCTGCTGGCCGAAGGCGCCGCGCAACGGCTCAGTCGCCTGTCCGGTATGCAGCTGACCTCGCTGGACGATATGGATCTGTCCTTCTACAAAGACCGCGCCGCCATGCAGCGGCTGTTGGATTTCTGCCGTTCCTACGGCGAAAATTTCTCGCCCACCGCCGATAGCCTGCTGTTTTTCGGCCCGACCGGTGTGGGCAAAACGCATGTGTCGCTGGCAATTGCCGCCATGGCCGCCCAAAAAGGCTATTCGGTAGTGTACGGCCCCACGCAGCAACTCATCGGTCAGATGGAGCGTGAGCATTTCGGCCGCGAAGAGGGCGACACCGGCGAGCTGTTGAACACCGCCGACCTGCTGGTGCTGGATGATCTCGGTACCGAGCTGACCGGCTCATTCTATCAAGTGTCGCTGTTAAATCTTGTCAATACGCGGTTGCTGACCGGTCGCCCCACGATCATCAGCACCAACCTTACCCCGCCGGAGCTGCAAAGCCGCTATGGTGTACAGCTTTCGTCGCGCATTCTCGGTACTTATCTGCCGCTGCAGTTTAAGGGTGACGATATCCGTCAGCAAAAACTAGAACGGCGGTTGCGTAATCAGTAATGGGAGGTATCACCATGGAAAATCAAGAAAGACGTTGTATGGGTTGTATGAATCCGTTGCCGGAAGGCCGTTCGGCCTGCGGTATTTGCGGCTATCCGGCCGGCGGCCAGAACCCGGATGGGTATCTGCAGGTCGGTGTGTCACTGTCTGACCGTTATATTTGCGGCCGTGCGCTGTCTGTTTCGGGCGATGCTACGCAATATATCGGCTGGGATGAGATTGCCAAGCAGCCCGTTTATATCCGCGAATTCATGCCGGGCAAGCTGTGCAAGCGCAACGAGATCGGCGCGCTGGAGGCGGTGGAGGGCAAAGAGCTTTCCTACGAATCGCTGCGCCAGTCGTTCCTGCACCATGCCCGTCTGCTGGCGCGTAACCGTGAGCTTACCGTGTTGGCACCGATTTACGATATTTTTGAGCAGAACGGTACCGCCTATACCGTGTGCGAATACTCGTCCGGTGTCAGCCTGAAAAATTATGTGAAGAAATGCGGCGGCCACTTGTCGTGGCTGGATGCGCGCAAGCTGTTTTTGCCGTTCCTCACCGCAGTGGAGGCTTGCCATGCGGCCGGTATCTATCACTTTGGCATCAGCCCGGATACCATCATTTTGGGCGCAGACGGCAAGCTGCGCCTGAATGTGTTTGCTATGCCGGAGGCGCGCACCGCCGGTTCGGAGCTGACCCCGCAGTTGGCCGAGGGCTTTGCGGCTCCCGAACAGTATCTGCGCAACGGTCGCCTGTCCGCGGCAACCGACGTGTACGCTTTGGGCGCAACGCTGTTCTGGATGCTGTCCGGTGTAACGCCGCCGTCGGGCGAAAACCGCGATCCGGAAGGTCAGGACCTGATGATGTCCGAGGAAGTCGTCAATTCGTTGCCGGACGATGTAACGGCGGCACTTGTTTGCGCGCTGTCTCCGGCTTCTGCCGACCGTTTTGCCTCGGTTGAGGAACTGCGCGGAGCGCTGGGTGGCGTGGCGCAGGTGAGCGGTTACGGTTCTGCCGAGCCGACGGTCGTGAAAGATGAAAACTACCTGCCGAAAAAGTATCGCTGGATCTTTGGCGGTATCATTTTGGCGCTGGTAATTGCCATTATTGTGTTGGCGCTGGGTAGCTGCAACGGCGGCCAGCCGGGCGACGATACCGACGGTACTACGACCACCTCGTCGCAGACGTTGCCGTCGTTGAGGACGACCTCCACTACGGCGGTCAATGCCAACAGCAAGGATGTTCCGCAGCTTCTCGGTAAGAACTACTGGGAGCTGGAGGAAAAGGACGCCAAAGAATTTATCGTACAGCTGGAATCGCTGGTGTTTAACAACAAACCGGCTGGTGAGATCGTTGTGCAATCCCCGGCACCGGGTGAGAAAGCGGCGGCCGGCAGCACCATCCGCGTGATCGTCAGCCTTGGTCCGCAGCAGAAGAATCTGCCGGATGTGGCCGGGTGGACGCAGGAGGACGCCACTGCTTATCTGGAGGCACTTGGCTATCGCGTCAAGACCATTGATATTGCGGTTTCTACCTACGATGCCGGCTTGGTCGACAGCACCACCCCGGAAATCAACGAGCTGGCTTCCTACGGTGACGAGGTCACTCTGCGCATCAGCACAGTGGAACAGGAAGAGCAGGGCACGGTCATTCTGCCGGATGTTACCGGCTTGCCGGTCGACCTGGCCAACCAAGTGTTGCGTTCCATTGGTCTGACGGCGGTGATCGAGGAGACGCCGGCGCTGGTCGATTCGCAGGACGGTACGGTCAAGCAGATCAAAGATCAGATGACCGGTGCGGCGATCGATAAGGGCACCGAGGTCACGCTGGTCGTGTATACGCTGGAAAGCACGGATACGGCAGTGGATGCCGAAGATGGAGAGTAAGCTATGGCACAAAATATGACTCCGCAGGAGGTCCGTAGCCAGACGTTTCGTTCGGGTCTGTCGGTGTTTGGCAAGGTTTTGTTGGCCGGTGTGCTGTGCGTGATCATGTATCTGTCGTGCGGGCTGCTGGCCGGCATCGGGCAGGATCAGATCGGCTATCGGTATTACACCGAGCCGGTCACCGATGCTTCGATGACCGATACGATGTTCGATACCACGTTTACGCGGTACGACGAATATCTGCTGAGCGAGGACGGCAAAAGCTATGTGCTGGATAAAAGCTACGCCTACAACTATGACACTCACGCCTATGAGTATTCCGCCGAGCTGACCGAAGCGGCCAAGGCAGAGCGTCCGGTCTTTGACGAAAAGACCATGACCGAGTCCAAAACGGATGAGGCCGGTCTCCGGTTGACGCAGACGCAAGCCCTGTACGGCGAAAACGCTCCGCTGGAGGTAGGGCTGGAGATCGTGGCACAACTGTTGATGCTGACCATCGTGATCGCCATTTTGTATACACCGCTGTGGCGATTGGGCGACGGTGATCGCAACAAGGTGGATTTTGGCCACATGCAAGCTGATAAGTTGCGCGGTCTGAAGATCGGTCTCATCGGCTCGGCTCCGTCCGGCTTGGTGGCGCTTGGGTTGGTGGTAAGCAAACTCACCGGCCTGATGCCCAACTATATCTTTGCCTACCGCCTGCTCACCATGATTTTTGCACCGATCAACAACGCGCTGACAAGCGGCGTGGCGTGGACCTCGCAAATGACGTGGTGGATGCTGCCGGTGGCGGTACTGTGCTGGGCGGTCGTTCCGCTGACCACAGCGCTGGCCTATTGGTTGGGCTACAACCGTGTATCGCTCGGTGAGCGTTTGGTGTATAAAAAGAAATAATTTCGCGTGGCGGCTCATACCTTTCTTTATGTAAAGGGGGAGAGTGTATGA
Organism: Clostridia bacterium; assembly: GCA_017481085.1. Taxonomy (GTDB): domain Bacteria; phylum Bacillota; class Clostridia; order Oscillospirales; family Acutalibacteraceae; genus RGIG426. The sequence goes on from JAFUPS010000073.1 coordinate 5,005, forward strand.
ACCGTAAGCTTATGCTGACGACCGCACTGGTCACCGTGCTGGCACTGCTGTTTGCCGGCATGGGAGAAAGTCTGCACACGCGCGTTCGCCGGTCCTCGGCCATACCGCACGCCGTAGTGCTGATCGATGCCGGGCACGGTGGCTTTGACGGCGGCGCGGTGGCGGCCGACGGCACCGTGGAAAAGGATATCAATTTAGCGATGGCCACCGATTTATCGGTGGTCCTTCGTCTAATGGGCTACCGTGTGCTGATGACGCGGCAGGAGGATGTCGCCTTGTGCGAAGATCCGTCGCTGTCGATCCGCGAAAACAAACGCGCCGATATGGCCGAGCGTTTGGCGTTATACGATAGCGCCGATGCTGTCATCAGTATTCATCAAAACCATTTTCCGGATACCGCCTGCAAGGGCACGCAGCTGTGGTATTCGCCCAATAACAGCGGTAGCGAGGTGCTGGGGCGGTATATCCGTGAAGCGGTGCTTCGAAACGTCCAGCCGGATAACACGCGTGAGCTGAAAGCCGGCACGAAGGACATTCTGCTGCTTCATCGCACCACCAGTCCGGCGGTGCTTGTGGAATGCGGATTTTTAAGCAATCCGCAGGAATGTAACAATATGCAGACCCCCGGCTATCGCCTGCAACTGGCCTTGGCGATCGCGGAGGGCCTGCTTCACTATCAACCGTAACGGAGGTTATGACCATGGCAAAGACCAAACCGGCCAAAACCGTATTTGTGTGTGCCGAATGCGGCGCGGTGTCTGCTCGTTGGAGCGGACAGTGCGCGTCCTGCGGTGCGTGGAACACCATCACCGAGGAGCTGATCTCTGCTCCGACGGCGTCTGCCAAAGCACCGTCGGCGGTGTCGTCGTCTGCACCGCAGAGCATGGGCGAAATTGCCACGCACGAGGAACCGCGTATTACCACCGGCCTTGGCGAGCTGGATCGCGTGCTGGGCGGCGGCATCGTCCGTGGCGGCGTAATGCTCATCGGCGGTGCGCCGGGCATTGGCAAATCCACGCTGTTGTTGCAGATCTGCGCCTATCTGGGCCGCTCGTTGCGCGTGCTGTATGTATCTGGTGAGGAGTCGGCGCGTCAGATCAAGCTGCGCGCCGACCGTCTTGGCGTGAGTGGTGATAATCTCCGTCTGCTGTGCGAAAACGACCTCGGCACGGTGCTTTCGTGGATGCAGAGTGAAAAGCCGGACGTGGCGATCATCGACTCCATCCAGACCATGAGCATGGCCGAGTTGGATTCTGCTCCCGGCAGTCTGACGCAGGTGCGCGAATGCACCGGTGCTATTACCCGGGTGGCAAAATCGCTGGATATTCCCACTTTTGTGGTTGGTCATGTCAATAAAGACGGTGCCATTGCCGGTCCGCGTGTGATGGAGCATATCGTCGACTGTGTGCTGTATTTTGAAGGCGACCGCCATTCCAGCTATCGTATGCTCCGCTGTGTGAAAAATCGCTACGGCGCTACCGACGAGATCGGTATGTTCGAAATGCGCGACGACGGTTTGGCCGAGGTGGAAAATCCCTCGCTCACGCTGTTATCCGGCCGCCCGACCAACGTTTCGGGCATTTGCGTTGCCTGCACCATGGAGGGCACCCGCCCGCTGTTGGCAGAGGTGCAGGGCCTGGTCACTGCATCCGCTCTTTCCAATCCGCGCCGCATGACCACCGGGTTTGATAACAACCGCCTGTGGCTGTTGCTGGCCGTGTTGGAAAAACGCGCCGGTTATTTCTTCTCCAATCTCGATGCGTATATCAACGTCGTCGGCGGTTTGGATCTGGATGAGCCTGCCGCCGATCTGCCGGTTGCGCTGGCGCTGATGACCGGCTTGCGCGATAAGCCGGTAGGGGA
>JAFUPS010000074.1 GCA_017481085.1 Clostridia bacterium
CACCTGACCCTTCGTGACCTGCTGACCGGCCGAGACCGGAACGTTGACGATGGTGCCCGGCATCGGTGCTGTAACAGTCTGTGCATCGGCCGGCGCTGCCGGTGCGGCCGCAGGAGCAGCCGGTGCAGCGGGAGTGGCCGGTGCGGGAACGGCAACCGGGGCCGGAGCTGCTACCGGAGCAGGAGCGCCGGCAGCCACTTCGTCTACCTGAACGTCATAAGCAACACCGTTAACGGTAATGTGAAATCTTTTCATTATTTGTTCCTCCCAATCGTAAGTCGATATCGATCAAAGTTGAATGTTGACGTGCTTCTTCGGCATCGTCGACACGCGCTTGTTTTCCAGCATGCCAAGCAGCGCAAACACCTTGCTACGCGTTTCGGCCGGTGTGATCACGTCGGTCAGCCAACCGTTTTCTGCTGCGGCTTTCGGCGAGCACTCCTCTGCGGCATAGGCGGCGATGATCTGCTCACGCTGTGTTGCCGGATCGGTCATAGCGGCCAGCTCTTCTTTGCGGAAGATGCACACGGCGGCTTCCGGCGCCAAGGCGCTGATGCAGGCATTCGGCCATGCAAGCACGGCGTCGATGCCGGCTTCTTTGCCAGCAGCAGCTACGTAAACCGAACCGTACGCTTTGCCGGTGATGACCGTCACCTTAGCGACGGTTGCTTCACAGTAAGCGGTAGACAGCTTAGATGCGCATTTTACGCAACCAAATGCCGCGGCATCTACAAAGGTGACGACCGGTAACGAGAAGCTATCGCAAAGGCGAATAAACCGAGCGGCTGCTGCGGCTTCGCGGCCCAGCTTATCGCCGCACAGCGTCAGCATACCGACCGCACGACCGCCGATACGTGCAAATGCCGCTTTACAATCACCGCCAATGCTCAATTCCAGCAGGTCGTCGGCATCGGCAATCGCCGTTGCCGCATCCGCTGTCTCGGTCGGCAACCCCGACGGCTCGTTGAATTCGTAGATCGGCGTGGTTTCCAGGTTATTCGCCGGCAGATACGACAGCACCTGATGAACGGCATCCAACAGCGCATCCTCATCGGCAACGACGATATCGGCAGAAGCCTGCTTATCACCGGGATTGAGATAATAGTCAGCATCCTCTCTTTTGATGACGACATCGCAGGCAGAAGCGATCATCGTGGCCGAGCCAACGCATGCGCCGTTGATTGCGGCGACCATCGGTACGACTCCCGACATCCGGGTGGCAGCGGTGAGAATCTCCGACAGCGCGTTCATCGCATCGACGCCCTCCCCAAGCTTAGCACCGTCACTGTCGAATACAGCAACGACCGGCGAACCGTTAGCGGCTGCCAGATTATACAGTGCACGAATCTTGTCTGCCTGCGCTTTGCCTACTGCACCGCAGCATACATCGTGATCCTGTGCGTATGCATAGACCGGCGCACCGTCCACACAGCCGTAGCCGGTGACCACCCCGGCGGCCAACAGACGATCAGTCTCCACAAACGTGCCGAGGTCAAACAGCTTTACCAGCAACTGTCTGGCCGGCGATGCGGCATCGGTTGCTATTGTTTCGGCCAACCATGCTTCCATTTTTTCGTTACTCATTGTCGATACCTCCGCGGGGTGATTATAATCAAAAGTCCTAGTACGGGATTATAAATACATTATAATGCATCTGCCAAAAAAATACAAGAGTGATTTCGCGGTTACAATGGGATTTTTAGCAATAATTTTTGTATTTTACATACCAAAACCTCGCGAATCGAGCAGTTCCTGCATATCGGTTGGCAACGGAGCTTCCAATACCAGCGTTTCATCGCAAAATGGATGGTCGATCTCCATGCGACAGCAATGCAGCGCATGCCGCGGCATCAGCGTTTCGTCTGTGCCATACATCGTGTCCCCTGCCAGCGGATGTCCCAACCACGAAAGATGTGCACGGATTTGGTGCGTGCGTCCGGTTTCGAGCACAATGCGTAAGTAGCTTATCTCGCCATCGGTCTGTAAGCATTCCCAGTGAGTGATACTCGGCTTGCCGCCCTCGCCCACTTCCCGCGTGATCGTACAGCCTTCTTTTACACGCAACGGCTCGTTTATCGTGCCGCTTCCATGCAATTCGCCAAGTGCGATGGCGCGATATTCTTTGCGCACACGGCCGTTTAGGGCGAAAGCGGCCGGTTGATGCTTGGCCGCCAACAGCAAGCCGGACGTATTGCGGTCCAACCGATTGGTAGGGCGAAAGGAACGTGGCGTTCCCGTTTTTTCGAAATAGGCAACCACGGCATTTGCCAACGTAGGCTCCGGCTTACCTGCTGAAGGGTGAACCGCCAGATACGCCGGTTTGTTGATTACCAGAAGATGCTCATCCTCGTATACGATGTCCAGCGGAATATCCGCACCCTCGATCTTCGGAACGTCGGTCGGAAGTGTAACCGTGACGATCTGTCCGGCAGAAAGCGAGTCGATTGTGCGCAGGCGCACGCCGTCCGCCAGCATACCCTCCGGTTGGCGCTTTAAGCTGACCACAACACGCGAAGATAATCCGCACCGTTTGCGCAGGAACGTACCCATTGTGATGCCGTCATCCTCGGGTAGCACTGTAAAATGCAGCGTATCCACCAAATCCCTCCGATCGTTTGATAATAAAAAACACCCAACGCAACGCGTTGGGTGTTTTTGGTGACCCATCGGGGATTCGAACCCCGGACACCTTGATTAAAAGTCAAGTGCTCTACCGTCTGAGCTAATGAGTCGTTTTTGCACCCGCTTATTATATATGAAAGAAAACGGATTGTCAAGTATTCTACGGAATTTTTTTGTAATTTCTTTTGCGGTAAATACGACGAATCAGCAGATAGAGCACCACTAACGCCGCCACGCCGATTACGGCCCCGGCCAAATCGATAAACACATCCCCTACGCCCGGACCGCGTTCTTCCACAAAGCTCTGATGCCATTCATCGCTGACAGCATAAAGCAGGGAAATACCAACAGACGACAGCGCCGAAGCCTTCATGGGAATGCCGGTCAAATATAGGCTTGCGGTCAACAGGCAGCCCAAAATCGCATATTCTGTGAGATGCGCCAGCTTGCGCACCGGCTCGTGCCAAGCCTCGACGAGCGCTTGTTGCTCCGCTTCGGACAATCCCTCGAACCCGGGAGTGATGATCGAGACGATCATTTCCGTGATGCCGCCGCTTACGGTAGAGGATTCCTCAGCCGGTTGAGCGGACATCAAAAATATAAAGACCATCCAGGCAATCGTCAAAATCCAGCATATTCCTGCGGCTATGGTGCGAAGGCGCATATTACCACTCCCTTATGGGATAGTATAGCACGTTTTTTCTTGGCTTGCAAGCATGAAATGCATCTGGCTGTCATATGCATAAGCAGAAATGTCGAAAGGAGTTTTTGCTATGCCTTCTCATGATATGTCCGATCGCATTGCCGCCAGCCGCGCAGAAATGCTGGCCGCATACCGCCGGCAGCAACCGGCAGCAGAGTTGCCACAGGAGGAGCCGGTTTCGCCCGAAATGCAGCCGGATAACGTGCAACCGATCGCCGACGAACAGCCTGCTCCCATAACGCAAGCTGTCGCTCCTGTTTATGATGCGATCGGTTATTTGCAGATTCATGCTATGGCAGGAAACAAATCCGTTCCCGTTCCGGATGCACTGGTCATCGTTACGCAAACGGTTGACGGAAACAAGGAATTGGTCGCGCTTGGAGAAACGGATTGGAGCGGCAATACAACTATTTGGCCGCTTCCGGCACCGGAGCCGACACAGTTTGAGCAATCGGATACGCAAGCGTCGCCGGCGTTCTATACCGTGCGCACCATCGCCGACGGATATACCATCGTGCGCAATCTCGAAGTGCCGTTATACGGCGGGATCACAGTTGTACAGGAGGTCAATATGATTCCGCTTCCCGAGGCACAGCCTATGAACGAAATCAGCTTTATCGCCGGCGGACCGGCGGATTTACGATAAAGGAGGAGCGAGCATGCCGGAACTACCTTTTATCCCGGAAAGCATCACGGTTCATCTGGGGCGTCCGGAATCCGAAGCCGAGAACGTAACCGTCCCCTTCCCTGACTACATCAAGAACGTTGCCTCCAGTGAGATCTATCCCACGTGGCCGGAGGCGGCTCTGCGGGCCAACATCTATGCGCAGGTAACGTTTGCGCTTAACCGTATCTATACGGAGTTTTACCGCAACCAAGGATACGACTTCGACATCACCAACTCCACGGCGTTTGACCAGTCATACGTGCAAGGGAGAGCTGTATTTGAGAACATCGCCGCCATTGTGGATGAGCTGTTTAACGACTACGTAGTACGGGGCAATAACGTGGAACCGTATTTTACGCAATACTGTAACGGAACCACCACAACGTGCGACGGGTTGTCTCAATGGGGTACCGTGCCGCTGGCGGAACAGGGCTATGGTCCGTTCGATATCCTCACCTATTTCTATGGTGAAGGTCTGGATATCGTGGACAATGCACCGATCGACATCAACGCGCCGTCGTATCCGGGCGTCACCTTTCGCCGCGGACAATCCGGTAACGAGATCCTACGCAAGCAGATTCAGCTAAACCGTATCTCCAGCAACTATCCGGCGATTCCTAAAATTCCGACGGTTGACGGCGTTTTTGATGAAGCGACCGAAAACGCCGTTAAGGAGTTCCAGCGCATCTTCGGACTAACTCCGGACGGCATCATCGGCAAAGCAACGTGGTATGAGATATCTTTTATTTACGTTGCTGTAAAACGGTTATCGGAACTGAACTCCGAGGGGATCTCGCTGGAAGAAGTTACCCGGCAGTTTGTGGAGGATCTACGCCGCGAAAGCATTGGCGTAGAGGTACAGGAGGCGCAATATTATCTGGCGGTGTTAAACGCCTTTTACGAGGAGATTCCCGCCGTTATTATCGACGGGGTGTTCGGCACCCAGACCGAGGAAGCCGTAGATGCCTTTCAAAAGCTCAGCGGCTTACCGGTGACCGGCGTGATCGATGTCGTGACGTGGAACTATCTTTCGCGTGCTTATTACGGTATCGTTGCAACCATTCCGCAGTTAGAGGGCGGTGCGCCGGTGTACCCCGGCGAGCTTCTCCGTCTGGGCAGCCAAGGCGAAAACGTAATGCAGGTACAAGAATTTATCAATTACATCGCACAGACCTTCCCGGAGATCCCGCAGGTTCCGGTGAACGGTGTGTTTGGCAATCAAACGCAAGCGGCGGTGCTGGCGTTTCAGCGAATGGAGGGTATTGAAGAAAGCGGAGCAGTCGGCGCTATTACCTGGACGGCGCTGGCTACGCTGTATTCCGACCTGATGATGGGATATCAAAAGCAAATGGATCAGTTCCCCGGCGCGGAGCTGAGCGAGGAAGGAGTGTAGGTAATGTTCCCTGATAACGATATTCGCGTTGACCGAAGCCTATATATTCGCGAGTTACAATCGGCTCTGCGCGATCTGCATCATCAAGAAACCGGTATTCCGCCGGTCAATATTGACGGCGTATTCGGTCCACAAACCACCGACGCTGTTCGTGTGGCGCAGCGGATCGGCGGCTTGCCGGATACCGGACGAGTGGATTTTGAGACGTGGACATGGATATTTGCCCTGCGAAACGATGGTCTGGAAAACGTGGAGGCGATGGAATTACTGGGGAAAGTCGTATTGATCGATGACCGGGATAACGTGGCAGACAGTGTACAGATCATGTTGGCTGAGCTTGTCTATCACTTCCCAAATCTTCACGCACCGACGCATACGGGTGAATACGACCCGGAAACCGCCGCCGCTATCGAAAGCTTTGCCATGCAAACACAACTCACAAACGATGTCTGTTGTGAGGCGGAACTGCTGCGGCTGATGGCACGGCTATACCGACAATACGCACGATGAAAAAGCGTCTGTTTTTGCAAAATGCGGCCGTCCTGTCCGGTACTTCGCTGTTGCTGAAGGGCATTGGTGTATTCTTTCGAATCTGGTTATCCAATCACCTGGGAGCGGAAGGCATGGGACTGCATCAGCTCATCTTTTCCGTCTACGTTCTCGGGTCAACCATTGCTACAACGGGACTTTCTACCGCCGTCACGCGGATGGTCACAGAAGCCTCCGCAACCGGCAACGATCGTGCCGTACCGCGTGTTCTCGGTCGGGCATTATTGCTGGCGGTTGCACTTTCGGTCGGTTCCACGGCGGTGTTCTATTTCGGTGCTCCGTTGATCGGCAACTGGTGGATCGCCGATGCTCGCGCTATACCGGCGCTACGTATATTGACGTTCGGGTTTCCGTTTATGGGTATTTCTGCAACTCTGAAAGGCTATTTCTATGCCCGAAGAAGAGCCGAACTCCCCTCTGCCGCTCAAATATTCGAGCAACTCACGCGCATCGCCATTACCGTGTGGTTGTTTTCAGGAACGGTCGAACGAACGGTTACTGCGTTATGCTTTGCGGTTATGTTAAGCGACATTCTGTCTGAGATGCTTTCAGCCGGATTTTCCGCTGTATGCTATGCACTAGAGCATAAACGCATTACACCACAGACGCCGTTTGCAAAAAACGATGCCGATTTTCGCACCAAAAGACTGGTGGGCATTGCAGCGCCCATCACCGCCGGGCGTTATTTAAACACCATACTGAGAACAATTGAGAATATCCAGGTTCCGCGTTGCTTGGCCGCTTTCAGCGGCTCGCAGGAGCTGGGATTGGCGGCGTTTGGTAATCTCAAGGGAATGGCAATGCCTCTTATCTTTTTCCCTTCCTCGTTTTTGTCGGCGTTTTCTACACTGCTCATCCCGGAAATGTCCGAGGCAATGGCGTTGCACCGTTCTATCCGCGTGAGGCAAACCGCCGATGTGACGATCCGTATTACGATGACCGTTTCCTGGCTGTGCGCCGGATGCTTTTGGGTGCTGGCCTATCCCCTCGGTGCGTTATTTTACGGAAGCACCGAAGTGGGGTTCTATCTCCGGGTGCTAGCACCGCTCATACCGCTCATGTACCTGGAGTGTGTGGTCGACGGTATTCTTAAAGGACTCAACCAGCAAAACCGCAGTCTTAAATACAGCATATTGGATTCAGGACTACGCATTGTGATGATCGCACTGCTTGTGCCGCGTCACGGTATTCGCGGGTTTCTCTACATCATGGTTATCAGCAATCTGTTAACTTGTTTGCTCAATACCGGGCGCTTGTGTAAGGTCGCATCCGTTCCGCCGGACCTGGATAAGTGGATCCTGCGCCCGGTCGGGAGCCTGTTGATTGCCGGCAGTTGTGCGCATTGGTTGATTGGCAGCACGTGGGTGCGTAGCCTTGCAGATATATGGATCATCCTTATAGGTGGCAGCGCGTTAGCAATCACTTATGCAGCTATGTTGTTTTTCACAAAAACGTTTACCTTTGCCGACCTTAATATTGTATCTAAAAAAAGAAGCTGATCATCAATCAGCTTCTTTTTTTATCAGCAACGCCGACTGTCAAAGGCGCAAACAATTAGCACAACAATAGCCCACGGCACCAAAAATGCTCTTTGGTTCAACCGACTGATTACCCATGCAATTTGTACGAATCTATCACCTTGATGCAGTGCAGCAGACGCTTGACGTTCAAGACGAGCATGCCACTGGCGAACACAGCACACACGATGGCAGCAATCAGCAGATCGTGTACACCGACATGTTGCAGCCACATGCGCAAGACTGTGCACAAACCAATTCCCACGACTATTTCAAGAGAAAACGCCAACAGAAAACGACGGTCGAAAAAATCGGATACTTTGCTTTCCAGGGCAGCGGCACTTCGGTTCATAATGACAGCCCCCAAAACAAGGATGACGATCAACGTAGCAATAGCCGGGCCGAGAATGCCGCACACATGATAAAGCACGATATTCAGCAGCAAATTGCCAGCAAGCGCGCCTGCAGAAACAAACATCAATACCTTTGTTTTACCGGCCGCTGACAAAATCAAGGTGATGTTGGTAAAGCGAAAGATATCCACCACGATATAAACGATAAATACGCTGATGCCTTGAAGGTATTTCTCGGTGTACAACAGCGTCATAACCTGTGGAGCCGCCACAATAACGGTAGCAGCAAGAATGGACGTAGTCACATAGGATAATTCGATAAATTCCTTATACAGGCCACGCGCTTTTTCAAAATCAGCAGCCGCAATGTACCGGGTGATATACGGCAGTAACACCGTCACAAAAGATGCCATAATGATATCGAAAGGCAATACCTTTGCGGCATTGGTGTATATAGCTAACGTTTCGGTATCAGTAAGCAGCGCAACCACATATTTATCGCAGTCACGGCATAGCGTGTTCAATATCAGAAACACAGCCATCGGCACACAGTAGGATAGAATCGATTTCATAAGCGAGAAATCGGTAGAGCAAAGCCGAATTTTACAATCATTTCGATACAGTACGATAAGAAAATAGCCGATCTGCAGAATATCGAGTGCCAGCGTGAAAATAAGAATAACAGAAACACTCTTGAACATGTAACAAGCCAGCCCGAACAGCAACAGCCGCAAAGCAGAAATGATGAGATTTCGCGCTGCGATCTGGCGAGCTTTGCCAATTGAAACAAACAACACCTGTAGCATGGCAATCATATTTTGCAGCAAAGGTAGCAACGCCGCAAAGATCATTAGGCTTTTTAAATCAGCGTTGCCAAATGCCACCGATATCGGGACGGTACATACCAGTACCACGATAGCCGCCAGCAGGCTCACGATATACTGCAGCGAAAATACCGTCGATACGTAGGCCTCACGTGTTTCGCTCGCATTTTCTCGACAGTAAAAATAATTAACACCGTCTGCCATACCCAGTATTGTGAGCGAACTGACGGTGGACACTAACAGCATGATCTGAGAATATGTACCGTATTCCGTAACGGATAGTTGCTCCGACAGAATACGCGTCGTTACAATGCCGAGCAGCATAGTGACGAGCTTTACGCAGATCAGCAAAACCGAGTCACGAGAAGCTCCGTTTATACCTTTACTCATCCAAATCATCCTCAAGTTGTTTAACAACTCGCGCCGGATTGCCAGCAGCCACCGAAAACGGCGGTACATCCTTTGTCACGACCGAATCACAACCAATGATAGAGCCGCGTCCGATGCGGACACCTTTTAAAACAACAGAACGTTCCCCGATCCAAACGTCATCCTCTATCACCACAGGGGCTGAATCGGCGTGTGTCCAGCGCCAAGCTTCACCGTGGAATCCATTCTGGCACATTTGATGCCGTGCCGCTGGGCTGGTTGGATGATTGTTGTTATCATAGATTTTAATATTATTGGAAATGATAACATGGCTGCCGATGGACACACTGTTAACGCTACCGATAAACGAGTTTTCACGAATCTCCGTATGATCTCCAATAGTAATAGTACCATCTGCCATTGAATAGAGCGTACCGGCCACCTCGCAGTTGGCTCCGATCTCGATCAAACCGGCTTTATCGGCAAAGCAGCCCGAACAGTGGTAGACCTTTAAATTTTCTCCAAATGAGGCCCATTTTTTAAACTGCGCCATTTTCTTGTTGGCTTTTACCGAAAGCAACAGCTTACCGATCATTTGAATCGCCTCCACGTGGCTTGATAATCACCGCCGGATTACCGGCTACAACAACGTTGTCGGGAACGTTCTTGGTTACAACTGCACCTGCCCCGATGACCACGCCGTTACCGATATGAACCCCCGGCAAAATCGTCACACGACCACCGATCCACACGTCCGAGCCGATGACGACCGGGCGCATAGGCTGTGGCCCTTGCAAACGCATCGGTTTTGATGTGTCGCGGTACTCGTGATTTTGAGTATAGATCAAGCAATCTGTCCCCATCATCACGTCATCGCCAATGGTAACATCACCAAACAGCACAGAGCCTTTCCCAATACCGGAGTTGTTACCGATTTTGCAACAATGCGACACAGAAACGTTCTTTTGAATGTTAACGTTCTTGCCGCAATAATCTAAAAACAGCCGCGCAAAAAAAGCGCGAAGCGGTTGCTGCCCCAAATTGACTATCGCGCCGTTTGCGGGCAATATATTGCAAATGCGTAGCCCGATAAAACCAATGATCTGCTTAACGTTCATGCAATACTCCCTCGATCTTTTTAACAAGTTCTTGACCCGTAGCGGTTAAGTCGTGATTTTTACGTGCCGTCTCCAACGCTTTTTGCGCATATTCCTCGCGCACGGAGGCGTTTTGAACAGCGCGACTCAGACGGTCCTTCAGTTCTATCAACGTAGTTGCCACCAATGCGCAGTCTTCACGAAGCAGGTACTGTGTGGAGGCGGTTTCTGCCGGTGCATAACTAAGCGTACAACGGCCGGCCGCCAAATACTGTGCCAATTTGGTAGAAAACGCGTACTTCAGCTTCGGCATAATACCTTCGTCAAAGCTTTCCGCGTGAATCAAAATATCCGCACGTTGTTTGATGCTCACCAGCGCCGCCGGCTCAACCAGACCGTGAAAACGAATATGGTTGGCTTGTTTCAGCAACAACTCGTTTTCTTCCGTCGCCTTGCCGTAAACGTCCAGCATAAGCGCGGAATCGATGCTGCCAAGGGCTTCGGACAGTTCGATAAGCGACGGCACACGGCCAACTCCGAGATTGCCGAAATAGACCAGTGACAACGGAGCATCGTTATTACAATAGGCTTCCGTATCAAACGCTGCTGCATTATAGGCCACCATCGCGTTTTTGTCGTCTCCATACAACGCCGCATAAGCGTCCTTTAAATACTCACAATTATAGATCACAAGCCCCGCCATGCCGCGCAACTGCTTATAAGAACGCTCTACCGTTTGGTAAAACCTTTTATCCATGCCTTTTCGCTTGGTGACGTCAACGATACGGTAGGCCTCTGCGTTATACAAAATAACCGGCACGTCCAAGTCTTTGGCAGTATTCATCACCAGCTTATCCATAAATCGGCTTTCGCCAACCATGTAGAAGATGGCGTCCGGCGAGAAATCCCGCACCCATTGGAGGAATTCCCCGCGCCCCCACGGACTGATGCACCACAGCGTTTCACGCAGCGAACGCAGGAAGAAATTGTAGTTATGCTTGCGCAGAAAAGACGGTACGCCGGTGCCGCCGGAAACGGGTGTGGCTACCGTGTTTCTCTGATGAACGACGTCATCCGAAAGGTTTCGGACACGACTGGCCCGTTTTCCAAGCAGGGCCTTGACCATCGCGCCGTCGGTCACATGAAAATACCGGTGGCAAAAACCAAAATCTTGCGGCTCGGCACCGCAGTAAAACTGCGCCAGCTCTTCCGGCTTCCACTGATTGAGCAGAGCTTTTAACGTCTTGCCGTTAGCGTTTTGATCCGAAAATCCGCTGAAGGAAAAGACAAGGAGCTTAGCCATCCTGCTCTCCCCCTTTTTGCAACCGGCCGGTCGGCCTTGTGAATACGTTTTTGATATTCCAGTTCTCATGCGCCGGAATCAACGAACCGACGAATACCGCCAGAATTTGCACGTACAGAGCAGACGAAAACATACCTTGCAAGGCAAAATACGTAATCATCATTACACCGATATTTAGTAAGCTGACCATTCGTTGCGAAAGGCTAAGGGTTTTCCAATGCCGCTTATGCATCACGCTAAACACTACGATCAGTAATACCGCCAAGAACACAAACGCAACCACGCCAATATAATAAAGAATTTCCAAATAAAGATTGTGCGTGCCGATTCGGTTGAGTAGCGGCTCATTCAAGCCATGGCCAAAGAAAAATACGGAGTTATCCATAAAAATATTCTGCCAATAAGCCGTCCATGCGTTTGCTCGGCCGGTGGTCAAGGTATTTAAATTCCCTGTAGAAGTGGCCAGATTACCAAAACGGTTCAGCACGGTGGAGAACATTTGTATCTCGCCGGTGGCAACCCCGGCTACTACCATGGCAGTGCCGGTGGCCAACAAGCCGCCGTATACGAAGCGTTTGCGCGCAAACAGTAAGATAATAAACAGTAACAGAATACCGATCGCCATTAAGAAAAAGCTTTTGCTGTAGGTAAGATAGCCGAAAAACACGATCATCAGCGCTTCTGCCGCACACAGAATGGAGTTGATCTTTTTGCAAAGGAACATTTGCACCAGCAACGATAGCGCAATGATCAGGCAGGTAGAGTAATAGTTGGAGTCTGAGAATAGCCCTTTAAATCGGTATAGTTCTACATCATAACTAACGTAACCGAGATCTTGCGTATACGCCAGCAACCGCGGATCTTCTATGAATATCAGGCCGACAATGGATGAAGCTATAATCGTCAGCACCATCATATGCGTCATAGTAACAGCATCGTCCGGGGTAGCAACCGTTGACAAGATATAAACCAAAAACACGCCGCCGACGATGGTGAGATATTCCACGATCATCATATCTGAACGCGAAAAAAGGTATACGGCAAACACCAAGAAAAGAACGAAAACCTTATCGAACTTAACTTTTTTCGTGATAAGGAAATAAATATCTGCAACCGATATCAGGATAAGAAACAACGAGTTGCCGCCCGGAATCCGATAAAGGTTCGATACTGCTAACAAGGATACAATATCCACCAGGAAGCTGTGTTCGTCGTAGCGAATCAGGCGGTATACGTTGATGGCAAATGCCGCATATACCAAGTTCTCGTTGGTGAACGGCATCACGCAGATCAGGACCAGCGAAATGATCAACGATATCGGATGAAACCGTTTCTTATTCAGTTGTGGAGTCTGGTTTTCCGACACCGATCTCATAACGTCACCTTTCAATAATGGTTGCGAATTGCTCTATCGCTGTTTGGTTGGACGGTTTTTCTGTTTGTATCCGCGCCTTCATGCGCCCGAGCGCATCCGGAGTGTTCAGTATTTCAAGCAGTTTGCTTGTTATGCCCTCTTGGGAGTTTTCGCACACCCAGCCGCATTCGCGGTCGGTTATCATATCGGCCGATGACGTGGTTTCGGTGGAAAGCACCGGTACTCCTAAGCATCGTGCTTCATCGATCACCATCGGTGCCGCCTCATGATAAGAGGGAATCAGCAGCAGATCCGCATTTTTAATATACGGATACGGATTGGCTTGAAAGCCGTGGAATATGACTGCTTTCTCGATCTGCAGTTCCTTGACCAGGGCTTGTAGCGCATCACAGTTAACGCCATCGCCGACGACATGATAGCAAACACGAGCGCCCGATTTCAAAACTTCGGCCATTGCATAAAGTGCGCGGTCAATGCCTTTCTCCGGAGTCATACGCGCAACCGTGACTACGTGTGTCGTACCGGGAGCATACGTTACGTCAAACGCCTTGCTCTTGCCGGCAACGTCCGTAAAATTATGACAATTGGTAACCGTAAAGGTCCTTTCCCCAAGCTCCGGCAAAACCGCCAGGAACGCCTTTTTACAGCCGTCTGAGCACGCTGCGATCTTATCAAAGTGGCTATAGAGCCGGTTGCTGGCCGGGTAATTGGCACCGCATTGGCGATAATCGCAATGTAGGAACGTAATCTTTTGCTTCGCATTGACTTTGCTCAGCACAAATTCGTTGCAACCACCGTAAAACGAGTGTTTCCCGGGGTTGTGCAAGAATGAAATTGCGCAATCGTAACTGCCCGGCAATTTCTTCTGCGTAAGGGAGATCAACTTTATGGCGGTGTCACGGCCGAAATATTTGGTGATTAGTGCCAGCCCGCCGCGG